>NZ_JARAVM010000042.1:0-65025 GCF_033792735.1 Streptomyces sp. PA03-3a | reverse complement strand
GCTTCGGGCGGCTCGGGCGGTGGCGCGGCCGCGGGCGCCGGTACTGCGGCGGCCGCCGAAGGGGCCGCCGCACCGGTGAAGATCGCCGTCGCCGCGGGGCTCGCGCTCGCGGCGGCCGGTGCCGTGGTGGCGATCGCCCTGACCGCGGACGACAGCACGCCCCGGCCGCAGGCGCAGAGCAAGCCCTCGGCCGCGCCGGTCGTACCGGCGCCGTCGCCCACGCCCACCCGCTCGCCGTCGCGGCCCTCCCCCGCGCCGAGCCCGACGCCGCCTGTCCGGGCCCCCGTCGCCGCCACGCCGACGCCGGCGCCTCCGGCGCGTCCCGTCGACGAGCCGGCGCCCACGCCCAGTGAGCCGCCGGCCGCGACCCCCAGCCGTACCCCGCAGCCCACGCCCACCCCCACGCCGACCCCGGTGCCCGATCCGGTGGTGCACCGGCTGAGCAACCTCGGCTACGGCGCCGCCGGCCGCTCGGACCGGCCCACGCTCCGGCTCGGCGACTGGGTCTGGCAGCGCTGGGGCCTTCGCATCGGCGGAACGCGCCACCCCGACGGCGTCACCGTCGGCGCGCCGTCCACCGTCACCATCGACCTCAACCGCTCCTGCACCGCCTTCGACGCGGTCGTCGGCATCGACGACATCGCGCTGGGCCTCGGCGCGGCGCGCTTCTCGGTCCACGGCGACCACGGGCAGCTCTGGCGCTCGGAGGTGCTGCGCGGCGGTGACCCGGGAGTGCCGGTGCACGTGCCGATCGCCGGCAACAGCACCATCAGGCTGAAGGTCGAACCGACGCGCAGGCTGCACCTGGCGAACGTCGCCGACTGGGCGGTGGCGCGGATCACCTGCGACTGAGCCGTGCCGCCCCGCCCCGCCGGTTCAGCCGGCGGGGACCTCGCACGCGCCGTCGCTGCAGGCGTCGGCCGCGCGGGCGGCCGGTACGGCGCCGGTCTCCTGGGCGACCTGCTCCAGCACGCGCAGAAAAGTCGAGGACTCCTGGCCGCCCTGGACGGCCCACTTGCCCTCGAAGACGAAGGTCGGGACGGCGTTCACACCGATGCCGCGGGCGTCGTCGATCTCGGCGAGCACCTCCGCGCGGCCCTCGTCGGAGGCGAGGAAGGCGGCCGCGCGGTCGCGGTCCAGTCCGGCCTCGGCAGCGAGCGCGGCCAGGGTGTCGCGGTCGCCGACGTCGGCGCCCTCGGCGAAGTGCGCCACGAGCAGCCGGTCCTTGAGCGCGGCCTGCTCCTTGGCGCCGTACGCGTTCAGGGCGTGCCAGAGCAGGCGGTGCGCGAGCAGGGTGTTGTTCTCGATGGCGCGGTCGAAGTCGAAGGCCAGACCCTCTGCGCGGCCGAGCTCCTCCAGGCGGGCGTCCATCGCCGCGGACTGCGGGCCGTAGCGCGCGTCGAGGTAGGCCCGGTGGGACTCGGGGGTCTCCGACTTGTCGGGGGCGAGCTGGAAGGGGCGGTAGACCACCTCGACCTGGTCGGCCTGCGGGAAGGCGGCAAGAGCCCGCTCGAAGCGGCGCTTGCCGACGTGGCACCAGGGGCAGGCGATGTCGCTGTAGATCTCGACCTTCATGCTCTCTCCGTCACCGAAATCAGCGGTTGAGTCCTCGAGGATGCAACGAGGGGGCCGTCCCAGGCCATTCCCCTGCCATTCCCCGGCGCCGATCTCCCGCGCCGGTCTCCCGCGCCGGTCTCCCGAGCGGTCAGGCGGTAGCCTCGGCCAGCAGCGCGTGGGCGCCCTCGCCGCCCAGTTCGCGGCCGGCGGCGCGGGCCCGCTCGTACGGGCCGTCCCCGAGCGCCGCGCGAGCCAGTGCCTCCGCGGCGCGCATCCCCTCCTCCTCCGGGACCGGGCGCGGCAGACCCGCCCGCAGCCCGTCGGCCGCGCCGTGCAGCCGGGCGGCCCGTACGGGATCGCCGAGGGCGACCAGCACCTCGGCGGCGTACTCGACCGCCGCCGCCAGACGCGGCTCGGCGCAGAAGCCGTCGAGCCCCGCGCGCAGTGCCACCGCGAACCCGGCCAGGGCGCCCGCCCTGTCGCCCTCGGCGGCGGCGACCCTGGCCGAGAGGCTCGCCACGAGCAGCTCGAAGTCCGGTGGCGGCGTGCCCATACGGCCCTCGCCGTGCGCGAGTTCGGCCAGCTTCCGGGCCTCCCGGAGCTCGCCGCGGCGCAGCAGGATCGTCGCCAGCAGCGCGCGGATGTAGGCGCGGGCGTCCCACACCCCGTACTGCTCGGTCTCCTCCGCGGCCTGGCGCAGCAGCTTCTCGGCGGCGGCGTCGTCGCCCTCCCGGTGGGCCAGTTCGCCGAGGCGGGCACGGACGAAGATGCCCTCCACGTGCGCGCCCAGCTCCCCGCCGAGCCGCAGCGCCTCCTCCAGATCCGCGCGGGCCGCCGCGTAGTCGCCGTACGCCAGCGCCATCTCGGCGCCGGCCTCGCAGACCTGGGCGCGCATCCAGCGGTCGCCGAGCCGCTCGCTGAGCCCCAGCAGCTCGGGCCAGTCGGCGGCGGCCCGAGGGAGCCCGCCGGGGAGGTCGATCGTGATGTGCGTACGGAACATCAGCGCGGCCGCGAGCTCCCACTCGCCGCCGTACGTTCGGCACGCGGCCACCATGGCGTCCGCGTGGCCGCGGATCGCCTCGTGGCGGCCCACGACGAAGTCGGAGAACGGCCACAGGATGCCCGGGAAGCGGGTCGAGTGCGGGCTCGGCACGCTGTAGACCTCGATGACCCTCGACGCCAGCGCCAGCATCTGCGGGCTCTGCATCTCCTCGCGGGGCATGGTGTCGCTGATCACGAACAGATGCAGCAGCCGCAGGTTCATCCGCGGCCAGAAACCGGGGGCGCCCGGATCGTCCGGCAGGCCGGACAACGCGATGAGCCGGTCGAGCCACTCCCGCGCCTCGTCACGGAAGTTGCGCAGCCACCAGAACCAGCCCATGGCCAGGGCCAGGGCGATCGCCTCGTCCTCCTCCCCCGCGTCGATCGTCCGGCGCAGCACGGCCCGGACGTTGTCCAGGTCGGCCTCCACACGCGCCGCCCAGACCAGTTGGTCGGGGCCGCGCAGGCACGAGTCGGCGGTGCGGGCGAAGTCCGCGAAGTACGCGGTGTGCCGGCGGCCCGCCTCCGCCAGGTCGGCGGGATCGTCCGCGGCGCGCTCGGCGGCGTACTCGTGGATCGTCTCCAGCAGCCGGTAGCGCACCTCCTCCGCACCGTGGTCCACGACGACCAGGGACTTGTCGACGAGCTGGCCGACCAGCTCCAGCGCGTCCTCCCCGCACACGGCCTCCGCCGCCTGCAGCGTGCAGCCGCCGGCGAAGACGCTGAGCCGGCGCAGCGCCGTGCGCTCCGCGCCGCCGAGCAGGTCCCAGCTCCAGTCGACGACCGCGCGCAGCGTCTGCTGTCGGGGCAGCGCGGTGCGGCTGCCGCCGGTCAGCAGCCGGAAGCGGTCGTCGAGGCGGTCCGCGATCTGCCGCGGGGTGAGCACCCGCAGCCGGGCGGCGGCCAGTTCGATGGCGAGCGGCAGCCCGTCGAGGCGGCGGCAGATCTCGTCCACCGCCTCCGTGTGGTCGCGGTCGGCGTCGAAGCCGGGGCGCACGGCCGCCGCCCGCTCCACGAACAACCGGTGCGCGGTCGGCAGCGGCAGCGGCTCGACCGGGCGCACCGCCTCCCCGGGCAGACCCAGCGGCTCCCGGCTCGTGGCGAGGACCGTCACCCCGGGGCAGGCGGCGAGCAGTTGGTCGGTGAGCGTGGCCGCGGCGTCGATGACGTGCTCGCAGTTGTCGAGCACCAGCAGCATGCGGCGCTGCGCGCAGTGCTCCAGCAGCCGGGCGGCGGGGTCGGCCTCCTGGCCCGCGCTGCGCACCTCGCGGGCCGCGGCCAGCACGGCCGTGTCACGGCGCCCGATCGCGCTCAGCACGGCGTCCGGTACGGCGGCGGCACGGTCCAGCGGGGCGAACTCCGCCAGCCACACCCCGTCCGGGAAGGCGGAGGAACCGGTCACGGCGGCCGCGGCCTCCTGCGACAACCGGGTCTTGCCCGAGCCGCCGGGCCCGGTCAGCGTCACCAGGCGGTGCGTGCCGTCGGTCAGGCTCGCACGCAGCGTGCCGAGTTCGGCCTCGCGGCCGACGAAACTGGTCAGGCGGGCCCGCAGGTTCCCGGTGCGGGGCGCGGTGGCGGAGGTGGGCGGCGCCGTTCCCGGTTCCGCGGCGAGCAGTTGCGCGTGCAGGGCGCGCAGTTCCGGCCCCGGGTCGGTGCCGAGGCGCTCGGCGAGGGCCAGGCGGGTGTCCTCGTACGCGGCCAGGGCGTCGGCGGGACGGCCCGTCGCGTGCAGCGCGCGTATCAACTGCGCCCGGAACGGCTCGTGCAGCGGATGCTCGGCGACCAGCCCCCGCAGTTGCGGCAGCAGTTCGGCGGCGCGGCCGAGTGCGAGGCACGCCTCGATACGGCGGTACGTCGCGGACAGCCGCAGGTCCTCCGCCCGGGCGGCGGCCGAGCCCCGGTCCGGCAGGTCGGCCAGCGCGGGGCCGCGCCACAGCGCGAGCGCGGTCTCCAGGGTCTCCGCGGCGCCGGCGGGGTCGCCGGAGTCGAGGGCGGCGCTGCCTTCGCGTACGAGGCGCTCGAAGAGGTGGAGGTCGACGTCGTCCGGGGTGTCCGTGAGCAGGCGGTAGCCGGCGGGGCCCGAGGCGATGGTGTCCGTGCCGCCGTCCGCGTCCCGGGACCCGAGGGCGCGGCGCAGCCTCGACACGAGCGCCTGCAGCGCGCCGGGGGCGTCCTGGGGCGGCTCGTCGCCCTCGCCGCCCCACACCTCGGCGATCAGGGCGTCCGGGGACACCGCGTGCGGGGCGTGCAGCGCGAGGGCGGCCAGCAGGGCCCGCAGCCGCTTGCCGCTGCCCAGGGGCACGGGCGCGCCGCGGGGGCTGCGCGCCTCCGTGGCGCCGAGGATCAGGTACCGCACAGGGCCATTCTTACGGTGCGGGTCCCGCGGGGCGAAGCCGTTTCCTTGCGTGCGGCGCGGAGGCGGCAGTGGCCGACGCCCATGAACAGCCGCAAGGGGCGGTCCTGTCGGTGTACGAGGTGGCGGTGGTCGTCGCGAACGGCTTGGCGCCGTACGACGCGCCCTTGAGCCGCCGGTAGACGCGGTAGTTCGCGAGGTCCATCTCCTTGTTCCGGGACCAGGTGAGCTTGGCCGCACCGGTGCCCGTCTCGTAGGAGACGGCGGCGCCCGTCGGGGAGAGCGGCTTGACCTTGTCGACGCCGACGGAGGTGCGCGGCGTGTAGGCGTACTTGACGTTCGCGGCGCCCGTCCAGTTGACGAAGTCCACGCGGAGCGTGTGCCCCCCGCCGGGGATCGTCACATTGACCGTCTTCTTGACGGTGGTGGAGACGTTCTTCCACACGTCGATCTTGCGGACGCCGTCGAGGTAGACCCGCATGCCGTCACGGGTGGACACGGTGAACGCGAAGGGGCCTCCGGAGCCGAAATCGCGCGTCACCGACCAGCGCACACCGAAGTTGTTGGACGGCACGCCGGAAACGGGTGCGCCCCGTGCCCCAGTTCTGGTCGATCACGGAGTCGCAGTCCGTCTTCTTCGGCGTTCCCGAGAACGTCGTGTTCGCGAAGAACTGCCTTTTGAAGACGGGAGAGGCACAGCTCACGGCCGCGGAGGCAGGCGCGGCGGCGGCCGTGAGCAGTCCGCCCGCCGCGGCCAGAACCAGGGCGGTGGCGGTGATACGTCTGGGCTTCATCGAGTCATTCAGGCCTGTTCAACGACGGACGTCGATCAGACGTCGCCGAACGGGACCGACAAGAGCATCGATCGGTTGTACGAACCTCGGCGGAGGTTCGTACAAGGCGCTTGGCGTCTTCCGGACCGAGGTGACGGTCCCCCCGGCCGAAGGCCAGGGGAGCACCCGTCCCGGCGCAGGGCACCGCCTAGCGGCCGGTACCGCCCTCGCGGTCCTCGTCCTCGTCGCGCGAACCGAGCAACTCGTCCGCGAGGGAGGGAAGGTCGTCCAGAGGGGTCTCCTCGGCCCACGAGGGCCGCGGACGGGAGCGGCGCCCCTCCTCGGACACTGAGGGCATCTCCCGCGTGCGCTCGTTCTCCGGGTCCCGCGGCGCCGCCTTGGGCGCTTCCGGCCGGAAGATGCCGGGCGGCACACGGTCGGCGGAGGGGACGGCCGGCAGGACGGCAGTCTCGTCCGCCGCGCCGGGGGTGACCGCGGGCAGGACCGCCGTCTCCTCCACGTCGGCGGGGGCGGCGGGCGGGACCGAGCGCGGCGTCTGCTCGGGCTTCGTGAAGTCCGGGAAGCCCGGCTTGACCGACGGCAGGACCGCCGTCTCCTCGTCGACCGGAACCGCGCGCAGCACCGCGGTGTCCGCGTCGCCGGTCGACGCGGCCGACGGTGCCTGCGGGCGCGGGGTCTCGACGGTCTGCGTCGCGTCCTCCGCCTCGATGCGCGCCTGCTCGGCCCGCATCAGGGCCTCCTCGGCCTTGCGCTGGCGCTCCAGGCGGCGCTCCTCGGCCTCGGCGCGGAGACGGGCCTCCTCCTCGGCCTGGCGGCGCAGCCGTTCCTGCTCCTCGCGGCGGACGCGCTCCTCGGCCTCGCGGCGGGCCCGCTCCTCCTCCGCCTGCCTGCGGGCCTCCTCTGCCTGACGGCGGGCCTCCTCCGCCGCGGCTTCCTCGGCCTGGCGGCGGGCCTCCTCCTCGGCGAGGCGACGGCGTTCCTCCTCCTCCGCGCGGAGCTTCTCCAACTGCGCCTGGCGCTCGCGTTCGAGCCGCTCCTCCTCGGCCCGGCGGGCGGCCTCGGCCTCGACGCGCAGGCGGGCCTCCTCCTCTGCCTGGCGGCGGGCCTCCTCGCGGGCCTCGATCTCCTTCTCCGACAGGGGGAGGATCTCGTCGAGACGGTGCCGTATCACCGTCGTGACGGCCTCCGGCTCCTGGGCCGCGTCGACGACCAGGTAGCGGGCGGGGTCGGCCGCGGCGAGGGTGAGGAACCCGGTGCGCACGCGGTCGTGGAACTCCGCGGGCTCGGACTCCAGACGGTCGGGCGCCTCGGTGAAGCGCTCGCGCGCCGCCTCGGGGGTGACGTCGAGCAGGACGGTCAGGTGCGGGACGAGTCCGTCCGTCGCCCAGCGGGAGATGCGGGCGATCTCGGTCGGCGCGAGGTCGCGCCCGGCGCCCTGGTAGGCGACGGAGGAGTCGATGTAGCGGTCGGAGATGACGACCGCGCCGCGTTCCAGCGCGGGGCGTACGACGGTGTCGACGTGCTCGGCGCGGTCCGCGGCGTACAGCAGGGCCTCCGCGCGGTGGGACAGCCCGCCGCTGGAGACGTCGAGCAGGATCGAGCGGAGCCGCTTGCCGACCGCCGTGGCGCCCGGCTCGCGGGTGACGACGACCTCGTGGCCCTTGCCCCGGATCCATTCGGCGACGGCCTCGACCTGGGTGGACTTGCCGGCCCCGTCGCCGCCCTCGACGGCGATGAAGAAGCCGGTGGGCGCGGGCGCCTGCTCGGGGTCGCCACCACGCAGCGACTCGCGCAGGTCGCGGCGCAGGGGGACACCCTGGCGGTCGTCGGTCTTGCCGAGGACGAGCGCGGCCACGGGCAGCAGCAGGGCGCCGACGAGCATGAGGGCGTACGCGGCGCCGCCGTGGTCGAAGGTGAAGTGACCGTTGACGACACGGTGCGGGCCGATGCCGCCGGCCAGCAGGGGGGCGCCCACGGCGCCCACCGCCATGAACAGGTGCGCGACCGCGTGCAGGTGGTCGGTGGCGCGGCCCCGGCGGGACTCCTCGGTCTCCTGGTCCACCAGGACGTGCCCGGTGTTGGCGGTGATTCCGGCCGCGACGCCGGCGAGCAGCGCCAGCAGCAGCACGGTCGTCGGGTCGGGCACGATGCCGGCCAGCAGCAGGGCCAGACCGGTGACGGCGATGGCGATGGCGAGCAGACGCCGCCGGGACAGGCCCGGGAGGGTGCGCGGGGCGATCCGGATGCCGAGCACGGGGCCGCCGGTCAGGGCCAGCACGAGCAGGCCGTAGCCGACCGGGCCCCCGCCGAGGTCGGCGGCGTGCAGCACGGCGAGCGCCACGGCGGCGGCGATGGCGCCGGCGACGGTGGCGGTGCCGAGCACGAGCAGCGGTACGGCGCCGGTGCGCCCGCGGTCGTTGCTGCGCAGGCCCTGCAGCGGGGAGTGCGGCGGGGTGGCCTGGTCGCCCGGCAGCTGCAGCAGGTAGAGGACGGCGCCGGAGGCGGCGAACAGCCCGGCGGCGACGTAGGAGGCGAGCGCTGCCTGGTGCAGGCCGAACCAGTCGACGCCGAGGCCGATCAGGTTGCCGACGAGCGTGACGACGACGAGGCTCGCGGCGGCGATCGGGAAGGCGAC
Organism: Streptomyces sp. PA03-3a; assembly: GCF_033792735.1. Lineage (NCBI taxonomy): Bacteria > Bacillati > Actinomycetota > Actinomycetes > Kitasatosporales > Streptomycetaceae > Streptomyces > Streptomyces sp. PA03-3a. Next base: position 56,645 of record NZ_JARAVM010000042.1, on the reverse strand, counting down.
GAACCCGGTGCGCCGGTCGAGGCGGCGCAGCGCGTCGAGGCGGTCGGGCAGCGGACGTACCGTTCCTGCACCCGGCGCGGGCGCGGGCAGCAGACCGGGGGCGGCGCCGTCCTTGGCCACGCTCCACAGCCGCTCGGCCGCTCCGGTGACGAAGACGGTGACCAGCAGCCAGACGACGGCATCGGCCGGCACCCAGTCGATCCACAGCGGGGCGACGATCAGCAGCCCGAGGCGCACGACGTCGGAGCCGATCATCGTCCACCGGCGGTCGAGCGCGCCCCCGGGCCCGGTGAGGGAGCCCAGCGGGCCGAGCAGTACGGCGCCGAAGAGCAGTGCGGCGAGCAGGCGCGCCCCGAAGACGGCGGCGACGGCGAAGGCCGCACCGCGGTACCCGCCGCCGAAGGACTGGGCGCCGACGGCGGCCTGCGCCGTCAGGACGACCAGGACCAGCAGGGCGAGGCGGTCGCCGACGGTGCCGGTCAGCTGGGCGCCCCACAGCTTGCGCAGGGGTGGGATCTTCAGGAGCGCTCCCACGGCTCGCTGCCGTGAGTCGGCCTCGAGTTCGTCGGCGAACGTGTCCGTTGGCTGCTCGGATCGCGTCATTCCGCCAGCCTATCGGGACACGGTGCCGTCCCGGAGGGCGCCTACCGGGACCGCACCTGCCGTGCGGTCCCCGCGGGGACTACTCGGCGGGCTTCGCGGCCGAGGAGGCGGTCTTCTTCGCCGTGGTCGTGGCCCTTGCGGCGGTCTTCTTGGCGGTCGTCCCGGCCGCCGCGGTCTTCTTCGCCGCGGTGGTCTTGGCGGCCGTCTTCTTCGCCGCGGTGGTCTTGGCGGCCGTCTTCTTCGCCGCGGTGGTCTTGGCGGCCGTCTTCTTCGCCGCGGTCTTGGTCGCGGCCGCCTTCTTCGCCGGGGCCTTCTTCGCCGTCTTCTTGGCGGGGCCCTTGGCCCGCTTCTCGGCGAGCAGTTCATAGCCACGCTCGGGCGTGATCGTCTCGACGTCGTCGTCACGGCGCAGTGTGGCGTTGGTCTCGCCGTCGGTGACGTACGGGCCGAAGCGGCCGTCCTTGACGACGACGGGGCGCTCGCTGACCGGGTCGGTGCCCAGCTCCTTCAGCGGGGGCTTGGCCGCGGCGCGGCCGCGCACCTTCGGCTGGGCGTAGATCGCCAGCGCCTGGTCGAGGGTGATCGTGAAGAGCTGGTCCTCGGTCTCCAGGGAGCGCGAGTCGGTGCCCTTCTTCAGGTACGGGCCGTAGCGGCCGTTCTGCGCGGTGATCTCGACGCCCTCGGCGTCGGCGCCGACGACGCGCGGCAGCGACATCAGCTTGAGCGCGTCCTGCAGGGTCACGGTGTCGAGCGACATCGACTTGAAGAGCGAGGCGGTACGCGGCTTGACCGCGTTCTTGCCGGTCTTCGGGGTGCCCTCGGGGAGGATCTCGGTGACGTACGGGCCGTAGCGGCCGTCCTTGGCCACGATCTGGCGACCGGTCTCCGGGTCGGCCCCCAGCTCGAAGTCGCCGCTCGGCTTGTTGAGCAGTTCCTCGGCGAGCTCGACGGTCAGCTCGTCCGGCGGCATGTCGTCGGGGACGTCGGCGCGCTGCCCGGTCTCGCCCTCGGCCTCGCCGGCCTTCTCCACGTACGGGCCGTAACGGCCGACCCGCAGCACGATGCCGTTGCCGACGGGGAAGGAGGAGACCTCACGGGCGTCGATGGCGCCGAGGTCCTCGACCAGCTCCTTCAGGCCGCCGAGGTGGTCGCCGTCGCCGTTGCCCGCGTCGGCGGCGCCGCCGACCGGGGTCTCGCCCTCACCGAAGTAGAAGCGGCGCAGCCACGGCACGGACTGGGCCTCGCCGCGGGCGATGCGGTCGAGGTCGTCCTCCATCCTGGCGGTGAAGTCGTAGTCGACCAGCCGGCCGAAGTGCTTCTCCAGCAGTCCGACGACGGCGAAGGAGAGGAAGGACGGCACGAGGGCCGTGCCCTTCTTGAAGACGTAGCCGCGGTCGAGGATGGTGCCGATGATCGACGCGTACGTCGACGGACGTCCGATCTCGCGCTCTTCCAGCTCCTTGACCAGCGAGGCCTCGGTGTAGCGGGCGGGCGGCTTGGTGGCGTGGCCGTCGGCGGTGATGTCGCGCGCGGAGAGCGCGTCACCCTCGGTGACGGCGGGCAGCCGGCGCTCGCTGCTGTCGAGCTCGGCGTTGGGGTCGTCGGCACCCTCGACGTAGGCCTTCATGAAGCCGTGGAAGGTGATGATCTTGCCGGAGGCGGAGAACTCGACGTCCCGGCCGTCGCCGGCGCGGCCGCCGACCTTGACGGTGACGGACTGCCCGACCGCGTCCTTCATCTGGGAGGCGACGGTGCGCATCCAGATCAGCTCGTACAGGCGGAACTGGTCGCCGGTCAGGCCCGTCTCGGCCGGGGTGCGGAAACGATCACCCGAGGGGCGGATCGCCTCGTGCGCCTCCTGGGCGTTCTTGACCTTGCCCGCGTAGACGCGGGGCTTGTCCGGCAGGTAGTCCGCGCCGTAGAGCTGCGTGACCTGGGCCCGGGCGGCGCTGATCGCGGTCTCCGACAGGGTCGTGGAGTCCGTACGCATGTAGGTGATGAAGCCGTTCTCGTACAGCTTCTGGGCGACCTGCATGGTGGCCTTGGCGCCGAAGCCGAGCTTGCGGCTGGCCTCCTGCTGCAGGGTCGTGGTGCGGAAGGGCGCGTACGGCGAGCGGCGGTACGGCTTGGACTCGACCGAGCGGACGGAGAAGGCGGCGCCCTCCAGGGCGGCGGCGAGCGCGCGGGCGGCGGCCTCGTCCAGGTGCAGGACGCCCGCGCCGTCCCTGAGCTGCCCGGTCGACCCGAAGTCGCGGCCCTGGGCGACGCGCTTCCCGTCGACCGCGTTGAGCTTGGCGCCGAAGGTGCCGGGGTCGGTGGCATCACCGGAGCGGCCGGTGGCGAAGGTCGCGGACAGGTCCCAGTACTCGGCCGAGCGGAAGGCGATGCGCTCACGCTCGCGCTGGACGACGAGCCGGGTGGCGACGGACTGGACGCGGCCGGCCGACAGGCGCGGCATGACCTTCTTCCACAGGACCGGCGAGACCTCGTAGCCGTAGAGGCGGTCGAGGATCCGGCGGGTCTCCTGGGCGTCGACGAGGGTCTGGTTCAGCTCGCGCGGGTTGCGGACGGCTTCCTGGATGGCGTCCTTGGTGATCTCGTGGAAGACCATCCGGCGGACCGGGACCTTGGGCTTGAGGACTTCCTGCAGGTGCCAGGCGATGGCCTCGCCCTCGCGGTCCTCATCGGTGGCGAGCAGGAGCTCGTCGGACTCCTTGAGCAGGTCCTTCAGCTTCTTGACCTGGGCCTTCTTGTCCGCGTTGACGACGTAGATCGGCTGGAACTCGCTGTCGACGTTGACGCCGAGCCGCGCCCACGGCTGGCCCTTGTACTCCGCCGGCACTTCGGCGGCCCCGTTCGGGAGGTCGCGGATGTGCCCGACGCTGGCCTCGACGACATAGCCGGGGCCGAGGTAGCCCTTGATCGTCTTCGCCTTGGCAGGCGACTCGACGATCACGAGTCGGCGGCCGCTGCCCTGTGCGGTCTCGCGGGTCGGGGACAACTTCGCTCTTCTCTCCGGGTCGAAGGTGGTCTCGCTGCGGAGTGTGACCGTACATCCCGGTCCCGTGTCAAACGGGAAAAGTCCGCAACGCCACTCGAACGGTAACCCGACAAGCGTCCTGTCTGCCGCACGGACTGCCGCCCATGTCCGATTTGCCCAGCTCAGAGGATCAGGAACAGCCAGGCCCCGACAAGAAGCGAAACCACCCCGAAGAAACCTGCCACGGCGGTAGACGCCGGGCCCCGTCCCTGGACCACCGGCAGGTGCCTCAGCGACCGGGTGACGGTCCAGGCCAGAAGGGCCGCCCCGAAAACCGCGAAGACCGTCCCGGCGAAGATCCCAGGCGTGGTTTCCATGTACATGCCCCCGGATCCCTCTGTGCTCCACGACCGACCCGCAGCCACGGAGAGTGGCACGCCGGGGCGACAGTGAGAAGAACCCACGGTGAACGCCGCCCGAAGAGGCCTGGCCGATTCCTTTCGCTCCCCCCCTCATCCCTCCTCCCCTCACCCCTCTCTCACTCCCACCGGTCCCTCGCCCGGCAGCGGGGCTCTCCCTCGGTCACTTACCGCGGTCCGTCCGCGTGTTCCCGCCGCTGCCCCCCGCGCCCGCTTCCCCGCGCTGCCCGCCTTGACTGGCCTGACAAGATGTCCGGACACACCGAACGTTCACTCAGGGGGAGTCCCACCATGTCCGACCCGAACAACCCGTACGGCCAGCCCAAGCAGGACGGTTACGGCTACCCGCAGCAGCCCCCGGCCGGCCCCGGCGGCTACGGACAGCAGCCCGGCTACGGCTATCCGCAGCAGGGTCACCCGCAGGGCTACCCCCAGGGCATGTACACCGGCGACCCCAACGCCCCGTACGGCTACGACATGTACGGCCGCCCGCTGTCGGACAAGTCCAAGGTCGTGGCGGGCGTGCTGCAGTTGCTGGCGGGCGGCCTGGGCATCGGCCGCTTCTACGTGGGCGACATCGGCATCGGTGTCGCCCAGCTCCTCACCTGCGGCGGCCTCGGCATCTGGGCGCTGATCGACGGCATCCTCTTCCTGACGAGCAACGACCGCACCGACTCGCAGGGCCGCATCCTGCGCAGCTGAGGACGATGACCTCCCCGACCGTCTGGAACCGCCTGAGGGCCGTGGCCGCACGACCGGCCACGGCCCCCGTGGCGTCGCTCGTCGCGGGCGCGGCGGGCGCCGCCTACCTGTGGGGCACGGACCCGCACGAGGAAGGGCACTGGCTGCCCCGATGCCCCTTCAACTTCCTCACGGGGCTGCTCTGTCCGGCCTGCGGTGCGACCCGCATGGTCTACGACCTGATGCACGGCGACCTCCCGGCCGCCTTCCACGACAACGCCCTGCTGCTCCTGGCGAGCCCCTTTCCCCTCTATCTGTACGCGCGGTGGGTGACGGAGGGGCTGTGCGGCCGGACGTACCGGGCGACGATCGGCAAACGCGCGCAAATGGCGGTCCTCGGAGCGGCCGCGGTGTGGGCCGTCGTACGCAACGCGGTTTGACAACGCGGCGATCACGGTTCCGTGACGTCTGTTAATCAGAGGGACAGATGTCCTTTTCTAATGCCAAGATTCAGCCATTCCGAGGCGGGGGGCCGGATCGACCGATGCGCGCGCTCCCGCTGATTCGTCCCCGTTGCACGAGGAGCACGTTCCATGGCCACGCCCACCCCCACCACTGACGCTCCGTTCGGCCTCGACCCCTCGGGCCGCCCGCTGTCCGACAAGTCCAAGGTCGCCGCCGGCCTGCTCGGCATCTTCCTCGGTGGTCTGGGCATCGGCCGCTTCTACACCGGCCACACCAAGATCGGCGTCCTGCAGCTCGTCGTCTCCGTCGTCACCCTGGGCCTCGGCGGCCTGTGGGGCTTCATCGACGGCATCGTCCGCCTCGCGGGCAGCGCGCCCACCGACGCGCAGGGCCGCGTCCTGCGCTGACCGTCCGCGCCCCCGGCCCGCCTCCGCTCCGCTGCGGAGGCGGGCCGTCGCGTTTGCGCTCACACCGGCTCGATGAAGCCCTGCTCCACCAGCAGCCGGATCGCCTCCGGCGTACGGTCCCGCAGCGCCACCGGGTCCTCGCCCAGCAACTGGGCGATGGCGTCGAGGATCCGACCCGCCGTCAGCGACCCGTCGCACACGCCAGCGAAGCCCGCGCCGACCGTGTCCACCCTCGTCGCGCGCCGCATGCCGCGGTTGCCCCGCAGGACGACGTGCTCCGGGTCCTCGGCGCCGGGCAGGCCCACCTGCTCCTGCACCACCTCGTCCGCCAGCCGGAAGCGCTCGTCGAGCAGCGCCGCGTCGTCGTGGGTGCGCAGGAAGTCCTGGCGGCCGAACCAGGCCGCGATGTGCGGGCCGAGCGGCTGCTCGACCGGGTGCGGCCACTCCTCGGCGGTGACGACGGGACGGTCGGAGCCGGTCCTGCGCACGGTGATCCAGCCGAAGCCGACGGCCTTGGTCTTGCGCTGCTCGAAGGCGTCCAGCCACGCGCCGTAGCGGGCGGCGTACGCCTCGGGCCCGGCCAGGTGGTCGCCGCCGTCGCGCAGCCACAGCTCCGCGTACTGCGTGACGTCCTGCACCTCGCGCTGCACGATCCAGGCGTCGCAGCCGTCGGGCACCCAGGCGGCGACGCGGTCCCGCCAGTCCTCGCCCTCGGTGTGCTCCCAGTTGGCCAGCAGCTGGAGGTACCCGCCCTCGGTGAGGTGGTCGGCGGCCTGCCGGACGACGGTGCGGCACAGGTCGTCGCCGGCCATGCCGCCGTCGCGGTAGGTGAAGCGACTGCCGGGGGAGATGACGAAGGGCGGGTTGGACACGATCAGGTCGTAGCGCTCGCCGCCGACGGGCTCGAAGAGGCTGCCCTGCCGGACGTCGGGCTCGGGGGCGCCGGACAGGGCGAGGGTCAGCCGCGTGAAGTGCAGGGCGCGGGGGTTGAGGTCGGTGGCGGTGACCCGGGTGGCGTGCCGGGAGGCGTGCAGCGCCTGGATGCCGGAGCCGGTGCCGAGGTCCAGTGCCCGGGCCACGGGCGTGCGGACGGTGATCCCCGCGAGGGTGGTCGACGCGCCGCCGACACCGAGCACCAGGTCCGCGCGGTCCACGCCGGGCGTCGTACGGATGCCGTTGGCGCCGCCCACGGCGCAGCCGAGGTCGGAGACGATGTACCAGTCCTCGCCGCCGTCACCGCCGTAGGGGCGGACGTCCACCGTCGCGCGCACCTCGTCGCCGTCCCGGACGAGCCAGCCGTCCTCGAGAGCCGCGTCGAGGGGCAGCACCTCCCGCAGCCGCGCGTACGGGACCGGCTGCTGCAGCAGGAAGAGCCGCACCAGGCTCTCCAACGGGCTGCCGCCGCGGGTGGCGCGCAGGGCGGGCACGGTCTCCGCCCGCGAGAGCGCGGCGTAGGCGGTCGCCCCGAGCAGGTCGAGGCAGCCGTCGGCCGTGAAGGCCGCGGCGCGCAGCGCGTCGCGGAGGGCGGCGGTGCGGTCGGGGGCGGGCAGGGGCTGCGGGGGCGGCTGCGTACTCACGCTGCCATTGTCACCCCCGAAGGGGCGCCCGGCGGGCCCCACCCGCCCTCGGACGGTCAGGACTTCGAGGGCTTGGCGCCGGAGTCCTGGCAGCCGGGCTGCTTCGCCATGGCCTGGCCGACCTCGCCCTGGCGCAGCGTGTCGAGCGCCTGCTCGCCGCTCTTGCTCACCTTGGCCAGGTTGTCGGAGACGCTCTTCAGCCCGTCGGCGAACTTCGCCTGGTCGGTGACGGGCAGCGCGTCGACCTGCTTGCGCAGGTTCGCGTAGGCCGTGGAGAGCGAGTTGAGGTCGCCGACCGCGTCCTGCTTGAGCTTGGCGCCGTTGTCGACCGGCGGGTCACCGGCCTTGCCGACGATCCCGGCGAGCGCCTTGTAGGCGTCCGAGATCTGCCCGAACGCCGTGGAGTCCGCGCTGCGGACGTCCTTCGGCTTGGCGTTGCTCGGGGTGTTGCTGATGTGGGTGTTCGCGTCGTTGATCTTCTTGACCTGGGCGGCGGCCTGGTCGCAGACCGTCTTCGCCCAGGCGTCGAGCTCCTTGTTGCCGTCGCCGCATCCCGACAGCGACCCCGTCGCGAGGATCACAGCCGTGACGGACAGCGCAGCCGCGAGTTTGTTCTTCACGGCCCCGGAACCTACACGGCTCCTGTCCGCGGGCCACATCGCTTCCACTCGATGTGACCAGTATTGCCCCTTATGAACCAAGAAGAGGGTGATGCATCTGACGTGCACGCAGGCGGCGGGCGCCATCCCGGAGGATGACGCCCGCCGCCGTATCAAGCCGAGCTCACGCTATGTCAGACCGTGGCCGTCGCGTTCGGGTCGGCTGATCGCTTCGTGGTCTCGGTGTCGTCGTGGCCGGCGTCGGCGCCCTCGTCGTCCCCGACCGCGATGCCGCGGCGCTTGGAGATGTAGACGGCACCCACGATGACCACCAGGGACACCGCGGCGACGCCGATCCGCACGCCGAGGTTGGCGTCGTCGCCGTAGGAGAACTGGACCACCGCCGGGGCGACCAGCAGCGCCACCAGGTTCATGACCTTCAGCAGCGGGTTGATGGCCGGCCCCGCGGTGTCCTTGAACGGGTCGCCCACGGTGTCGCCGATGACGGTCGCGGCGTGGGCCTCACTGCCCTTGCCGCCGTAGTGGCCGTCCTCGACGAGCTTCTTGGCGTTGTCCCAGGCACCTCCGGAGTTGGCGAGGAAGACCGCCATGAGCGTGCCCGCGCCGATGGCTCCGGCGAGGTAGGACCCCAGCGCTCCGATGCCGAGGGAGAAGCCGACGGCGATGGGCGCGAGCACGGCGAGCAGGCCGGGGGTGGCCAGCTCGCGCAGCGCGTCCTTGGTGCAGATGTCCACGACGCGCCCGTACTCGGGCTTCTCGGTGTAGTCCATGATCCCGGGGTGCTCGCGGAACTGCCGGCGCACCTCGAAGACCACCGCGCCCGCCGACCGGGAGACGGCGTTGATGGCCAGTCCGGAGAAGAGGAAGACGACGGCCGCGCCGAGCAGCAGACCGAACAGGTTGTTCGGCTGGGAGATGTCCAGGTCCAGCCACCTGAGGTCGGCGGCGGAGATGTTCGCCTCCCGCACCGCGGTGTCGACGGCCTCCTTGAAGGAGCCGAACAGCGCGGTCGCCGCGAGCACGGCGGTCGCGATGGCGATGCCCTTGGTGATCGCCTTGGTGGTGTTGCCGACCGCGTCGAGGTCGGTGAGCACCTGGGCACCCTCGCCGTGGACGTCGCCGGACATCTCGGCGATGCCCTGGGCGTTGTCGGAGACCGGGCCGAAGGTGTCCATGGCCACGATCACGCCGACGGTGGTGAGCAGACCGGTGCCGGCCAGCGCCACCGCGAACAGGGCGAGCCAGATCGAGGCGCCGCCCAGCAGGAAGGCGCCGTACACCGAGAGGCCGATGAGGACGGCCGAGTACACCGCGGACTCCAGGCCGACGGAGATGCCGGACAGCACGACGGTGGCGGGCCCGGTCAGCGACGTCTTGCCGATGTCCCGTACCGGGCGCCGGTTGGTCTCGGTGAAGTAGCCGGTCAGCTGCTGGATGAGCGCCGCCAGCACGATGCCGATGGCGACGGCGACCAGCGCGAGGATTCGCGGGTCACCGCCGTGCGAGGCGATGTCGCCGGGCACGTTGGCCAGCTCCGCGTACGTCGAGGGCAGGTACGCGAACGCCGCGACGGCCACCATCGCCAGCGAGATCACCGCGGAGATGAAGAATCCGCGGTTGATGGCGGTCATACCGCTGCGGTCCTTGCGGCGAGGGGCCACGGCGAAGATGCCGATCATGGCGGTGAGCACACCGATCGCCGGGATCAGCAGCGGGAAGGCCAGGCCGGAGTCACCGAAGGCGACCTTGCCGAGGATGAGCGCGGCCACCAGGGTGACGGCGTACGACTCGAACAGGTCGGCCGCCATGCCGGCGCAGTCGCCGACGTTGTCGCCCACGTTGTCGGCGATGGTGGCGGCGTTGCGCGGGTCGTCCTCGGGGATGCCCTTCTCGACCTTGCCGACCAGGTCGGCACCGACGTCCGCGGCCTTGGTGAAGATGCCGCCTCCGACACGCATGAACATGGCGAGCAGCGCGGCGCCGAAGCCGAAGCCCTCCAGCACCTTGGGCGCGTCGGCCTTGTAGATCAGCACCACGGCGGAGGCGCCCAGCAGGCCCAGGCCCACGGTGAACATGCCGACCACGCCGCCGGTGCGGAAGGCGATCTTCATCGCGCGGTGTGAGACCGTCGTGAGATCCGCCGAGGGCTCACCCGGCGCCGGGGTCGCGGCTCGTGCGGCCGCGGCCACGCGTACGTTGCTGCGCACCGCCAGCCACATGCCGATGTAGCCGGTGACCGCCGAGAATCCGGCGCCCACCAGGAAGAACACGCTTCGGCCGATGCGCTGTGACGTGGTGTCCGCGGGCAGCAGCATGAGCAGGAAGAACGCGACGACCGCGAAGATTCCCAGAGTGCGGAACTGCCGTGCGAGGTAGGCGTTTGCGCCTTCCTGCACGGCAGCCGCGATCTTCTTCATGCTGTCGGTGCCCTCGTCGGCACTGAGCACTTGACGTACCAGCACCACGGCGAGCACCAGTGCGGCCAGTGCCACCACCGCGATGACGAGCACGAGATTGCGGTTGCCGTCGGTCAGTACGGGTGTTGCGGCCAGAGGTTGAGCGATGTCCTGCAGGTGAGGGGTGAGTGGCCCCGCCATTCGTCCTCCTTGACGTTTGGCACGTGGGCGCGCGGCTCCGGCGACTCAGCAGCCGCGACGCTCAGGCGTGTGCGCTGAGCAAAGATGGACGGATTGTAGGGAGCCGAACTAGATCAAAACAGGGCGCAGGAAACGAAATTCGCCGAGGCCGGGGATATAGCAAAGGAGATCGCCCACAGATATCACCGGAAAAGGTGAACAGTCACCGTGTAAGTGGATCAACCACCGGGTGAATCCGCGCACGCCGAGCTGACCTGCGGCGGAAGCTCGCAGGCAGCGCGACGGGAGCGCGTGAGGGGGGCGGGGCGGCTAGGAGAGCGCGGCCGGGTTCAGCGGCCAGCTCATCCGGATGACATCGCCGTACTCTCCCGAGAAGACCTCGACGTCGTCGACGAGGCCGCTGATGACCGCCAGACCCATCTGGCCCTCGTCCTCCGCCTCGGAGGAGTCGGACGAGGAGGGCGAGCCGTCGGGAAGCGGCTCGGGGTGTTCTGCGGGGCTGTCGCCACGCGCCGAGGGCACACTGGCGGCGTCGGCGGGGCGGTCCTCCGCCTCGGGGGACTTGTCGCCGACCTCGATGGAGAACTTCTTCTCCTCCTCGGTCAGCACCACCCGGACCGGACGGTCCGCACCGCTGCTGCGGTACAGGCCGACGGCCCGGCTGCACGCCTCACCGACGGCGAGCCGGACCTCGTCGAGGACGGCCTCGTCCACCCCTGCCCTGCGGGCTACCGCAGCCGCCACCAGTCGTGCGGTGCGGACGTGCTCCGGCAGTGCGCTGAAGAGCAGTTCTACGGTGGGCATGGCCTCCCCCTCGTGCCTGTGGGCGGGCAACACAGGGGCCCGGGCGTCGGCGTCGCCCGGAGCCCCACGGTCCGGCGCCGAACGTCAGTCGGTCGCCGCGACGGCCTCGTCGACCGAGGTGTGGATGGGAAACACCTTGGTCAGGCCGGTGATACGGAAAATCTTGAGAATGCGCTCCTGGTTGCACACCAGGCGCAGCGAGCCTTCATGCGCGCGAACCCGCTTGAGCCCGCCGACCAGCACGCCCAGCCCGGTCGAGTCCAGGAAGTCCACGCCTTCCATGTCCACGACCAAGTGGTAGCTACCGTCGTTCACGAGTTCCACCAGCTGCTCGCGCAGCTTGGGAGCGGTGTACACATCAATCTCGCCGCCGACCTCGACGACCGTACGGTCGCCGACGGTTCGAGTCGACAGGGACAGGTCTACGGATCCTCCAGCACCTTGCATCGAGCGGTCGCCCCCCATGGATCGGCAGCCGCGATGGCATTCAATCACTTACCAGCGGGCATGCACGACGCCTTACGGCGATTGTCCGTCATGCCAGTGACACACTGAGTGCCGATGGCTCAGGATCATCTTCCGCAGTCGGCGCACGGCCACACCTCCCCCGTCGCCCTCCTGGAGCGGCTTGCCACGGGGGCGGGCAGGGCCGCGCGCATCACCCATACGGAGCACTTGCCCCCACGGGCGGGTCGCCATGCCGATTGGCCTGATCAGATCCGCCCGGAGGTGATCGACGCCGTCCGCGCGTGCGGCATCGAGCGGCCGTGGGAGCACCAGGCGCAGGTGGCCGCCCACGCCCTCGCCGGCACCTCCGCGGTGGTCGCCACGGGAACGGCCTCCGGCAAGTCCCTGGCGTACCTCGTGCCGGTCCTCAGCGCTCTCCTGGAGGGCTCCGAGGCACCGAACGGCCGGGGGGCCACCGCGCTGTACCTCGCGCCCACGAAGGCCCTGGCGGCCGACCAGCGGCGGGCCGTGGCAGAGATCGCCGCCCCGCTGGGCAAGGCGGTGCGCGCGGCCGTCTACGACGGCGACACGCCGTTCGAGGAGCGCGAGTGGGTCCGCCAGTACGCGACCTACGTACTCACCAACCCCGACATGCTCCATCTGGGTGTCCTGCCGGGCCATTCCCGGTGGTCCTCCTTCCTCCGGCGGCTCCGCTACGTCGTGATCGACGAGTGCCACACCTACCGGGGCGTCTTCGGCTCGCACGTCGCCCAGGTCATACGCAGGCTGCGGCGTGTCTGCGCCCGCTACGGCGCCGATCCCGTCTTCCTCCTCGCCTCCGCGACCGCCGCCGACCCCGGCGCCACCGCGACCCGGCTGACGGGCGTGCCCGTCGCCGAGGTCACCGAGGACGCCTCACCGCGCGGCGAGGTCGCCTTCGCCCTGTGGGAGCCCCCGCTCACCGAGCTCAGCGGGGAGCACGGCGCCCCGGTGCGCCGCACGGCGACCGCCGAGGCCGCCGACCTGCTGACGGACCTGGTGCTCGACGGCACCCGCACGGTGGCCTTCGTGCGCTCCCGGCGGGCGGCCGAGCTGATCTCCGTCATCGCCCAGGAACGCCTCGCCGAGATCGACCGCCGGCTGACCCGCCGGGTCGCCGCGTACCGGGGCGGCTACCTGCCCCAGGAGCGCCGGGCCATCGAACGCGACCTGCACACCGGGCGGCTCCTCGGACTGGCCTCCACCACGGCCCTGGAGCTGGGTGTGGACGTCTCCGGGCTCGACGCCGTGCTCCTGGCCGGGTATCCGGGCACGAGGGCCTCCCTGTGGCAGCAGGCGGGCCGCGCGGGGCGTTCGGGTCAGGGGGCGCTGGCGGTGCTGATCGCCCGGGACGACCCGCTGGACACCTACCTCGTGCACCATCCGGACGCCCTCTTCCGCCGCCCGGTCGAGTCGACCGTGCTGGACCCCGACAACCCGTACGTCCTCGCCCCCCACCTGTGCGCCGCCGCGGCCGAGCTGCCGCTGGGCGATGAGGACATGGAGCTCTTCGGGCCGGAGACCGCCGGGCTGCTGCCCCAGCTGGAGCGCCGCGGCCTGCTGCGGCGCCGCTCCGGCGGCTGGTACTGGACGCGGCGGGAGCGGGCCGCCGACCTCACCGACATCCGCGGCGAGGGCGGCAAGCCCGTCCAGGTCGTCGAGGCCGGTACCGGGCGCCTGCTCGGCACCGTGGACGCGGGCGCCGCGCACACCACCGTCCACGAGGGCGCCGTCCACCTGCACCAGGGCCGCACCTATCTCGTCCGGCACCTGGACCTGGAGGACTCGGTCGCGCTGGTGGAGCAGGCCGATCCGCCGTATTCGACGATGGCCCGCGACACCACGGCGATCTCGGTGCTCGACGAGGACCTGGTGGAGGAGTGGGGCGAGGCCCGCCTCCACTTCGGCTCCGTCGAGGTCACGCATCAGGTCGTCTCCTTCCTCCGCCGCCGGCTGATCACCAACGAGGTGATGGGCGAGACCAAGCTGGACCTGCCGCCCCGCACCCTGCGTACACGCGCCGTGTGGTGGACGGTCACCGACGATCAGCTCGACGCCGCGCACATCCATCCCGAGGAGCTGCCGGGCGCCCTCCACGCCGCCGAGCACGCCTCCATCGGCCTCCTCCCGCTCTTCGCCACCTGCGACCGCTGGGACATCGGCGGGGTCTCCGTGCCGCTCCACCAGGACACCGGCCTGCCGACCGTCTTCGTGTACGACGGCCATCCCGGTGGCGCGGGCTTCGCGGAGCGGGCCTTCCGCACCGCCCGCAGCTGGCTCACCGCCACCCGCGAGGCGATCGCCTCCTGCGAGTGCGAGTTCGGCTGCCCCTCCTGCGTGCAGTCGCCCAAGTGCGGCAACGGCAACGATCCGCTGGACAAGCAGGCCGCGGTACGTCTGCTCGACGTGCTCCTCGCGACGGAGGGCCCGTCGGAGCCCGGCGCCGCGGTACCCGAACCCGCCCCGGACACGGAGTCCTGAGGCCCGGCCCGGGAGCGGACCCGGGCGGGCCCCACCGCGGCCGTGACGTCGGCGATCTCACCGCTGACCACGCAGCGCACCAGCCGGGCGTGCTGGGCGGCGGCCACGCGTCCGGCCACGGCACAGGCCTCGGCACGGCCCCGCAGGGCGTGGTCGGCGGCGGCGAGCGCCGCGAGGTCCGCGGCGGCCCCCGCACGGTGCCGTGCCGCGACGGCGGCGCCGAACGTCAGCACGGCGCAGGCGGCCAGTGCCAGCAGCGCTCCCAGGAGGGCCGTCCAGACGGTCGCGGAACCCCGGTCGCGTCCCCGCCGGCTCACGGCCCCTCCCCCGTCGCCTCCACGGCGGCGACCGCCTCGCCGTGGAGCGTGAGGGACAGGGACCGGGCCTCGACCGTGACCCGCACCAGGTCGCCGCCCCGGTGGACCGAGACGGCGGCCCCGGCGGGAGCCGCCGAGCGGGCCGCCCGCAGCACCGCGCCGTCGGACTCCTCGCGGGCCGCCGCGCGGGCTCCGGCCCGCGCGGCGTCGACGCAGCGGATCTGCGCGGCCGCCGCGGCCAGCCCCCACAGCAGCAGTGCCGTGAGGAACACCAGCGACGGGACGACCACCGCGGCCTCAGCCGTGACGTAGCCGGCATCGCGGCGGCGCTCAGAACGCCACATCGAGGGCCCGCTTGATGAGCCCGCTGAGCGCGGAGCTGACCGCGCCCGAGGTGACCACCTTGTAGAGCACGGCCGCGAAACCGCAGGCCGCCAGGGTGCCCACGGCGTACTCGGCCGTGGTCATCCCGCGCTCGCCGGTACGGCACCGGCGGCGCAGCTTCCTCAGACAACGCATGACTCGCATGGGATCCCCCTTCAGATCGTCGTGCCGGCGAGGATCGCCCCCGCCAGCCCCATCACCACCGGCGCGACCCCCACGAGGAGGAACGCCGGCAGGAAGCACAGCCCCAGCGGGGCGGTGATCAGCACTCCGGCGCGGCGTGCGCGCGCCGCCCCGAAACGGGCGTGCTCGGCGCGGCACCCGGCGGCGAGGCGCGCGATCTCCTCGACCGGCGGCACTCCCGTCGTGGTGGCGCGCTCCATGCACCGGGCGAGTTCGCGGCAGCCCAGCCGGTCCAGCCGGCCCCAGCACTGCGCGGGGTCGCCGCCCAGGCGGAGTTCGGCGGCGGCACGGGTGAGCGCCTCCCCGAGGGGCCCTCCGAGGGACGGCCCGACGGCCTCCGCGGCCTCGCGGGGCCCCGCCCCTGCAGCGACGCAGGCGGCCATCAGATCGGCCGCCAGCGGCAGCTGGCGCGCGGCCCGGGCCTGATCCGCGTGTCCCACGGGCCGCGGCCGCCGCTGCCGGCGGCGTATCGCCCACGCGGCGCCCAGCCCCGCCGCCGCGCCGGGAACTCCGCCGATCAGCGCGAACGTACCCAGGCCGACCCCGGCGACCGGCGCCCACTCCCGGGCAAAGACCGCACCGGGCCACCGCCGGTGCTGCCGGGCCAGGGAAATGGTCCCCATCAGCAGCCGGAGCCTGCGGCGCGCGGCGCGCTCCCTCCTCGCGGCGGTCAGGGCGCCCGCGACACACAGGGTGGCGGCCACGGACGCCACAACGATCCCCAGCCTGTGGACGACGTCGCCGCTCATGACCCGCCCTCCGCGGTCCGGACGATGCGCGCGGTCCAGGCCAGCCCCGCCCACTCCAGGAGCCCTCCGGCGGCCAGAGCGCCGAGCCCGGCGGGTGTGCGCAGCAGGGTGCCCAGTGGATCGGCGCCCAGCCCGGTGCCCAGGACCAGCCCGAAGACGGGCAGCAGGGCCAGCAGCGCCACGGTGGAGCGGGGTGCCGCCAGCTGGGCCCTCAGGTCCTCCCGCTGGTCGCGTTCGGCACGCAGGGCGCCCGCGATCCGGTCCAGGCCGTCCGCGAGCCCCGCGCCGCCGTCCACGGCGACCTGCCAGCACGCCGCGACACCGCTGAGCCCCTCGGCGCCCTCCAGCAGGGCGGCCGTCCGCAGCGCCGCCGGTACGTCCCCGCCGAAACGGGCGGCGGCCAGCAGGGGCAGAGCGGCTTCCGACAGGCCGGGGTGCTCCGGCCAGCCCTCGCGGCCCAGCGCACCGGCCAGCGCCGCGGGCGGGGCCAGCCCGGCCCGCAGATCTCCGGCGACCGCCGTGCACAGCGCGCCCACCGCCGCAGCCCGCCGTTCCGCCTCGGCGCGCCGCTCCCGTCCGCGCAGCCACCGCCCGGCGAGCGGTACCGCGGCCGCCCCGAGCAGGACCGGCAGCACCGATCCGGCGACCAGCCCCACGACCGACCCACCCGGCAGGAGCAGCACCTCACGGCCGAGGTGCCAGCCGAACCGCACCCGGAACGGCTCCAGGAGCCCGTTCAGGCGGTTCTCGAGGCCACCGGGCACCCGGAGCCCCCAGGACGCCCCACGGGCCTCAGAGGCCCCTCCGAGCAACGCCCTTGCCCTGCGCAGGACTTCGCCCCGCGCGCACATCGCCCACCCGGCGGCGCCCGCGCACAGGGCGGTGAGGAACACCACGGAGTTCATGGCCGCCCCCTCTCGCAGAGCGCGGTCAACCGGCCCCATCCCGGGCCGCGTTCGCCGCCGCACAGAGCCGGGACGGTGCCGACGATCCCGTCCGGCCCGCGCTCCAGAACGTGGATCTCGGCGACCCGGCGCCTGCCCGAGCGGTCCCGCACCAGATGCGCCACCACCGACAGGGCGGCCGCCAACTGGCTGTGCAACGCGGCCCGGTCCAGGCCCGCCACAGCGCCCAGCGCCTCCAGCCGGGCGGGCACATCACCCGCGGCGTTGGCGTGGACCGTCCCGCAGCCGCCTTCATGGCCGGTGTTGAGGGCGCCCAGCAGATCCAGGACCTCCGGGCCGCGCACCTCGCCGACCACCAGCCGGTCCGGCCGCATGCGCAGCGCCTGCCGTACAAGGTCCCGCAGGGTGACCAGTCCGGCGCCCTCCTGGTTGGCGGGCCGGGTCTCCAGCCGTACGACGTGCGGATGCCGGGGCCGGAGCTCGGCGGAGTCCTCGGCGAGGACGATGCGCTCGCCCGGCGGGACGAGTCCGAGCAGGCAACTGAGCAGCGTGGTCTTGCCCGAGCCGGTGCCGCCGGAGACCAGGTACGACAGGCGGGCGTCCAGCACCGCGCGCAGGAGGGCGGCCGTACCGCCGTCCATGCTGCCGGCGGCCACCAGTTCCTCCAGGGTGAAGGCCCGGGTGCGGACGACCCGCAGGGACAGGCACGGGGCGCCGACCACCACCGGTGGCAGCACCGCGTGCAGCCGGGTGCCGTCCGGCAGCCGGGCGTCCACCCAGGGCCGGGCGTCGTCCAGTCGCCGCCCGGCGGCGGAGGCGAGCCGCTGGGCGAGCCGGCGCACGGCCGCCGCGTCCGCGAACCGCACCTGAGTGCGCTCCAGCCCGGCGCCCCGGTCGGCCCACACCTCGTCCGGCCCGTTCACCAGCACATCGGTGACGTCCGGTTCGGCGAGCAGCCCCTCCAGGGGTCCGGCACCGACCATCTCCGACCGCAGGGCGGCCACCACGTCGAGCACCTCGGTGTCGCCCAGCAGCCGGCCCTGTGCCCGCAGCGCGGCGGCCACACCGGCCGGGGTGGGCTCGTCACCGGAGGCGGCCAGTCGCAGCCTCACCGCGTCGAGCAGGGCGGGCGTCATCACGTCGGCGCTCATGCGGCCACGCTCCCGCCGCCGGGCAGTGCCGCCGTCAGGAAGGCCGAACAGAACCCGGACAGCGGGCCCCGGCCGCTGCCGCCCGGTGCCTCCCCGCCGTCCAGGGCGGCGGGCAGGCCGGGCTCCGGCGGCAGCTCGCCGGCGAGCGGGAGCCCGACCAGCTCGGCGAGCGTCTCGTCGGTGAGCCCCGAGCCGAAGGGGCCGCGGGCGACGACCCGCAGGTCCCGCAGCACCATGGCCATCCGGGAGGCGACCCGGCCGGCGGCCGCGACCGCGCGCAGCTCCGCCGGGACGACCAGCAGGCCGACGTCGATCTGGGCGAGCGCCTCGGCCACGGCCTCGTCCATCCGGCGCGGCAGGTCGACGACGACCACGCCGCCGCGCCGCCGGGCGGCGCCCATCACCGACCGCATGGCCTGCGGGGGGATGACGACGGTGTCCCCGCGGTCCCAGCTGAGCACGCTCAGGGCGTGCGTGCGGGGCAGCGACTCCTCCAGCGCCCCGCTGTTGACCCGGCCCCGGGACTCGGCGAGGTCCGGCCAGCGCAGGCCGCCCACCCGTTCGGCCCCGAGCAGAACGTCCAGCCCGCCGCCGAGCGGATCGGCGTCGACGAGCAGCGTGCGGCGCCCGGAGCGGGCCGCCGTGACCGCCATGGCGCAGGCCAGAGTGCTGGCCCCAGCGCCACCGCGGCCGCCGACGACCCCGATCGTCAGGGCCGGGTCGCCGGCGCCCTCCGCCACGTCGGCGATCCGGTCGACCAGCCAGGTCTCGGCGTCGGGCAGGAAGGCGACGTGCTCGGCTCCGACGTCCACGGCACGTCGCCACACGTCCGGATCGTCCAGGTCCCGGCCGACGAGAAGCACGCCCCGGCGGCGGCGCGCCGTACCCGGCACGCGCCGGGTGTCCGCGGCGCCGACCAGCACCAGCGGCGCGCCCTCCCAGCTGCCCGGCGCCGGCGGGACCCCGAAGGCGACCTCCGGTTCCGCGCCCGCCGCGGCGCACAGTCGCAGCAGGTCGTCCAGGAGGGCGCCGTCCTCGGTGACGATGAGCGGGCCGCAGCCGGGGTCGTCCTTTCCGCGCGGCCGTGCCGACGCCCGCCCGGACGCCCGCCCGTCACACGTTCCTTTTGTTTCACCGTTGAATGATTCGGCCACCACGACATCCCCCTCGCTCGTTCCGGCGGGTCCCGCCGGTATCCGGCCCGCGCACCGGACACATCTCCGGCGCGGCATTTGCCGCCAGAGTCTCGCGAGTCGCCGAAAGTTGATGATCTTGGTGGTAATCCGTGGATAACCTGGCCGTTGTGGATATCTCCACCACCCGCGCGAGTGGCTTCCGGCGGGCAGCACAACGAATGTGATCCGTCACTCACCGTAGCGACGCGGGGAAAAGGATCGGCCCCCCGCGGAAACCGCGGGGGGCCGATCACACGCCGGGCGCGTTCCGACACATGGCCTGAATATGCCCCCGGACATGCGACGACCCCCGCCGGGGGGGAGAGCGGGGGTCGTCCCCACGGTCCGACTCGGGGGGGGAGGAGCCAGACCGGGTTAGCACGGTCGCGAACGATCCGTGACTTCCATGGTGTACCCGAAGGCCTTCTCAGGCAAACCCACGCGCAGGAGCTTACGCCGAATGGTGGGTCCCTATGCTCGTCCTCGTGGAAAACCACCTGCCGCCGCGCACCGCCGCGTTCTTCGATCTCGACAAGACGGTGATCGCCAAGTCGAGCACCTTGGCGTTCAGCAGGCCGTTCTACCAAGGCGGCCTCATCAACCGCCGCGCCGTGCTGCGAACCGCGTACGCCCAGTTCGTCTATCTGCTCGGCGGCGCGGACCACGACCAGATGGAGGGGATGCGAAAGTACCTCTCCGACATGTGCCGCGGCTGGAACGTGCAGCAGGTGCGGGAGATCGTGGCCGAAACCCTCCACGACCTCATCGACCCCATCATCTACGACGAGGCCGCCTCCCTCATCGAGGAGCACCACCTGGCCGGCCGCGACGTCGTCATCGTCAGCGCCTCGGGCGCCGAGGTCGTCGAGCCCATCGGCGAGATGCTCGGCGCGGACCACGTCATCGCCACCCGGATGGCGGTGGAGGACGGCTGCTACACCGGCCGGATCGAGCACTACGTCTACGGACCGGCCAAGGCACGCGCCATCACCGAACTCGCCGCGATCGAGGGCTACGACCTCAAGCGCTCCTTCGCCTACAGCGACTCCGTGACCGACGTCCCGATGCTCGAGTCGGTCGGCCACCCGTACGCGGTCAATCCCGACCGCGGGCTGCGCCGGGAGGCGGCGTCACGCGAATGGCCGATGCTCACCTTCAGCCGCCCCGTCAGGCTGCACCAGCGGGTGCCCGCGCTGACGATGCCCTCGGGGCCGGTGCTGGCGCTGGCCGCGGTCGGCGCGGCCGCCGCCACGGCGGGACTCGTCTGGTACGCGGCCAGGCGGCGCAGGCCCGCACTGCCCTGATAGGGGCAGAATCGCCCCCTTCGAACAGATCGTGCTGATCAGACCCCGTATGCAAAGAACTGCGGCGAGGGGTTCCGGTTCTCCCGAAGGCGCGGTACAAAGGTTTTACGGCCCGCGAGACCACGGACTTCCGCGAGGAACCCCGTCGAATCAGGCCCCACGGACCGAGCATGACAGCTGGGCACCCACGCGACGCAGACCCGCTGACCGGGCCGGCCGCACCAGGTGACGGGCAAAGCTCCCGACCTGATGGGCAGATATCGTGCACGCTTGGTAACCCGACCGTCGTGCCAGCGGCGGCACCCGCGCGGTGCCGCCGCAGCCCTGAGCGGGGATGGCTGAACGAGGCAGGGCCCACGACCGCGGCCATCGTGACCGCGGCTCCCCGCCACGCCGCCCGGGACGGCGCCTACGCGGCGCCGCGCTGCAGGGCCTCGCAGACCGCCACGCTCTCCCTTACGCCCAGGCCCACGGCCTGCCCGCAGTGCGAGATCCAGGACGCCATGCCCTCGGGCGTGCCGGAGGCGTAGCCCCGGAGCGCCTTCAGATGGTCCGCGCGGCCGAGTTCGGCGTGCCCGACCTCCGCCGGGCAGATGGACTTGGGATCCAGACCGCTCCCGACGAGGACGACGCGCTGCGCGGCCCGCGCCACGAGGCCGTTGTACGAGCCGAACGGCCGCAGGCACAGCAACTCGCCGTGCACGACCGCGGCAACGACCAGCGCCGGCGCCTCGCTGCCCGCCAGCAGCAGGTCGGCGAGCCCGTCGAGGCGCGCGACGACCTCCGCGGCTTCGGGCAGCGGGAATTCGGCGACGTCCAGGAGCGGCTCCTCGACCTTCTCGCCCGCCTGCCGGGGGCGGCCGACCGTCTCGTCCGGCGAGGTGCCGCCGGCCGCGACAAGGTGCAGCCGGGCCAGCGCCTGCAGCGGCGACTGCCGCCAGACGGAGAGCAACTGCCCGGCCTCGGCGGTGAGCCGCAGCGCGGCGCCCACCGCGCGCGACTCGTCGTCGGAGGAGAAGTCGCTGCGCCTGCGCACCTCTTCCAGCGCCCAGTCGGCGCCGGAGAGCGCCGCGGAACCGCGGGCGCCGCGCAGCGCCGCCTCCGAGGACACCTCGTTGGAGCGTCGGCGCATCACCCGGTGCCCGTAGACCTGGTCCACGGCCTTCCGTACGGAGTCCACCGACTCGGCGACACCGGGGAGAGAACCGAGAACGGCGAGCGGATCAGCTGTCGTACCCATACGCACGACCCTACGCACCCCCGGCGCCGCCCCGGTGGGCGAGTGGGCATCGTCACGCGGACCGCGGGCGCCCGTGCCGCGCCGGGCGGAACGCGGAAAGGCGCCCGGGGGCGGCCCGGAAGATGCGCGAAAGAGGCACGGAGGGAGCACGGAAGGAGCACCGAAGCAGCACGGAAGCGACCGGTAAGGACGCCGGATGCCCACCGACGGGTGAACTCCCGCGGCGCGGGCCCCGGCAGGAGGACCCTGTCACTACGCTTAACGAACATGAAGATCGCTTTCGTCGGAAAGGGTGGCAGCGGCAAGACCACGCTGTCCTCCCTCTTCATCCGCCACCTGGCAGCCGCCCACGTCCCCGTCGTCGCCGTCGACGCCGACATCAACCAGCACCTCGGCCCTGCGCTCGGCCTCGACGAGGAGGCCGCCGCCGCCCTTCCGGCGATGGGCGCCCACCTCCCGGAGATCAAGGAGTACCTGCGCGGCGCCAACCCGCGGATCGCGTCCGCGGAGACGATGATCAAGACCACCCCGCCCGGTGAGGGCTCCCGCCTGCTGCGGGTAACCGAGGACAACCCGGTCTACGCCGCCTGCGCCCGGCCCCTCGCACTCGACGGCGGCGAGGCGCGGCTGATGGTCACCGGCCCCTTCAGCGAGTCGGACCTGGGGGTGGCCTGCTACCACTCGAAGGTCGGGGCGGTGGAGCTGTTCCTCAACCATCTGGTCGACGGCCGCGAGGAGTACGTCGTCGTCGACATGACGGCCGGCAGCGACTCCTTCGCCTCCGGCATGTTCACCCGCTTCGACATGACCTTCCTGGTCGCCGAGCCGACCCGCAAGGGAGTCGCGGTGTACCGCCAGTACAAGGAGTACGCCCGGGACTTCGGGGTCGCCCTGCACGTCGTCGGCAACAAGGTGCAGGGCCCGGACGACGTGGACTTCCTGCGCTCGCACGTGGGCGACGACCTGCTGGTCACCGTCGGGCACTCGGACTGGGTCCGCGCCATGGAGAAGGGCCGCCCGCCGCGCTTCGGGGAACTGGAGGAGCCCAACCGCGCCGCGCTGCGCGCCATGCGCGACGCCGCGGACTCCTCGTACGAGCGGCGGGACTGGGGGCGCTACACCCGCCAGATGGTCCACTTCCACCTCAAGAACGCGGAGAGCTGGGGCAACGCACGGACCGGCGCGGACCTCGCCTCGCAGGTCGATCCCGGCTTCGTCCTGGGCGAACGGTTCACCCTCACCGGGTAATCGTTCGCCCGTTCGGGCGAATCCTCATCCATGGGCCCTTTATCTGCATTACTCTCCATTTACTGACTCTTGAGAGTAATCAAACAATCACAGTCCGTGACTTTCAAGGCCGAGAGCACCCGCCGCAACAGCCGTGACCACGACCGCGTACGCGCACCAGCCGAACGCAGCCGCGCCGCCCGGAGGAGACGGGAACATGCACGCCACGCCAGAACCTCAGACGCAACAGTCGCAGACGCCACCGCAGGATCTGCCACCACCGCCCCGCCCCGACGAAGGGTCCGCCGCCGTCTGGCGGCACGACCTGTCGGCCTCGATCACCGTCTTCCTGATCGCCGTCCCACTCTCGCTGGGCATCGCCCTGGCCACCGGCGCCCCGCTGCAGTCGGGGCTGATCGCCGCCGCCGTCGGCGGCATCGTCGTGGGGCTGATGGGCGGTGCGCCGCTCCAGGTCAGCGGCGCCGCCACCAGCCTGGTGGTGGTCACCGGCGAGCTCGTCCACCGCTACGGCTGGCGCACCACGTGCGCCATCACCGTGCTGGCCGGTCTCGCCCAACTCGCCCTGGGCACCCTGAGGGTGGCCAGGGCGGCGCTCGCCGTCAGCCCGGCGATCGTGCACGGCATGCTCGCGGGCATCGGGGCCGCCATCGCGCTCGCCCAGCTCCATGTCGTGCTCGGCGCGAACCCCGACAGCTCGGCGCTCACCAATCTGGCCGCCCTGCCGCAGCAGTTGTCGTCCCCGCACCCGGGCGCGCTGCTGATCGCGGCCGTGACGGTGACCGTGCTGGTCGGCTGGCCACGCCTTCCGGGGCGGGCCGGCAGGGCCCTGCGCGCGGTCCCGGCGCCGCTCGCCGCCATCGCGGCGGCGACCGCCGTCGGCGTTCCCATCGTGGTGCCGCGGGTCGACCTGCCCGCCTGGCACGCGGTGGCACTCCCCGGGCTGCCGCACGGGCCGGTGCTCGGCATCGCCGCCGCCGTCCTGACCGTCACCCTCGTCGCGAGCATGGAGTCGCTGCTGTCCGCGGTGGCGATCGACAAGCTGCGCTCCGGGCGCGGCGCGCCCGGGGACGCCGTGCCCGCCCGCCTGAACCGCGAGCTGCTCGGGCAGGGCACGTCCAACGTGCTCTCGGGCCTGCTCGGCGGGCTGCCGGTGGCCGGCGGCGCGATCCGCGGCTCGGCGAACGTGGCGGCGGGCGCGCGGACGCACCGGGCCACCACGCTGCACGGGGTGTGGGTGCTGCTGTGCGCCGGGCTGCTGGCGGGGCTGCTGGAGCACATCCCGCTCGCCGCCCTCGCCGCCCTGGTCATGGTGGTCGGGATGAAGATGGTGAGCTTCGCGCACATCAAGCACGTGCAGCGGCACCGGGAGTTCCCGGTCTACGCGGCGACGCTCGGCGCGGTGCTGCTGCTCGGCGTGCTGGAGGGGGTGATGACCGGCATCGCGGTGGCCGTCTTCCTGTCGCTGCGCAGGCTCACCCACACCCGGATCACGGTGACGGAGCAGGACGGCGTCCACCAGGTGCACGTACGCGGGCAGTTGACCTTCCTCGCGGTGCCCCGGCTGACCCGCGCGCTGGCGGAGGTGCCGGACGAGGCCAGCGCCGTGATCACCCTGGACGGCTCCTTCATGGACCACGCGGCGTACGAGTCGCTGCAGCACTGGTGCAACGGCCACCGGGCGCGCGGCGGGTGGGCGACGCTCACGGGACGGTCGGGCACACCGATCACGGTCCCGTCCAGCACGCACGCCTGCCGCCCCTGGACGCCGTGGCGCAACCACCACTGCACCAAGCCGGGCAGCGAGGCGGGGGCGGCCGGGCAACTGGTGGGCGGGCTCAGCGCCTTCCAGCGCAATACGGCGCCCCTGGTCAGGGACGAGCTGGCGCGGCTCGCCCGCGAGGGGCAGCGGCCCACCCAGCTCTTCCTCACCTGCGCCGACTCCCGCCTGGTCACCAGCATGATCACCTCCAGCGGGCCGGGTGACCTGTTCACGGTGCGGAACGTGGGCAATCTGATGCCGCCGCCCGGTGCCGACGCCTCCTGCGATTCGGTGGGCGCCGCCATCGAGTACGCGGTGGAGGTACTGAAGGTCGGCAGCATCACGGTGTGCGGGCACTCCGGGTGCGGTGCCATGCAGGCGCTGCTGAGCGGGGCGGGTCACGAGCCGGGGGCGCAGACCCCGCTGGCCCGCTGGCTGCGCCACGGCCGACCGAGCCTCGCCCGGCTGGAGCGGATCGGCCGGCCCGGACCCGGCGATGTCGCCCTCGCCGACCGCCCGGTGGCCGACGACCTCGAGCGGCTCTGCCTCGTCAACGTGGTGCAGCAGCTGGACCACCTGATGGCCCACGCCTGCGTCGCCCGCAGGGTGGCCGAGGGGTCGCTGCAGCTGCACGGCATGTACTTCCACGTCGCCGAGGCCCAGGCCTACGTCCTCGACGCCCAGAGCGGCACATTCGCCGCGGTGCGGCCGGAAGTCCTCGACACGGTCTGACCCGGGCCGCCCGCACCGGGTGGCCCACCCGTCCCGGCCCGCCGCGCACCCGCCGGCGGGCCGGAGCCGTGTGCGGGCGCTTCGCCGTGACAGGTCTAAACCAATTTTCGTCGCGAACCCTTGTCATTCCGCCCCTCGTGCTGGTGAGCTATGGCATGGGACACAAGAGGACACCCTGCGAAGGAGCACGGCGTGAGCAACGAGAGCCTGGCCAACCTTTTGAAGGAGGAGCGCCGGTTCGCTCCGCCCGCCGAGCTGGCGGCCGGTGCCAATGTGACCGCGGAGGCCTACCAGCAGGCCGGTGACGACCGACTGGGCTTCTGGGCGGCACAGGCCCGCCGGCTGACCTGGGCGAAGGAGCCGACCGAGACCCTGGACTGGTCCAACCCGCCGTTCGCGAAGTGGTTCGCCGACGGCGCCCTGAACGTCGCCTACAACTGCGTCGACCGCCACGTCGAAGCCGGCAACGGCGACCGCGTGGCGATCCACTTCGAGGGCGAGCCCGGTGACGGCCGGGCCATCACCTACGCCGAGCTCAAGGACGAGGTGAGCCGTGCCGCGAACGCCCTGACCGCGCTGGGCGTGACGGCCGGCGACCGGGTCGCGATCTACATGCCCATGATCCCCGAGACCGCCGTGGCGATGCTGGCCTGCGCCCGCGTCGGCGCCGCGCACTCGGTGGTCTTCGGCGGCTTCTCCGCCGACGCGCTGGCCGCCCGTATCGACGACGCCGACGCCAAGCTCGTCATCACCTCCGACGGCGGCTACCGCCGCGGCAAGCCCTCCGCCCTGAAGCCCGCCGTGGACGACGCGGTCGCCCGCTCCGCCGGCGTGGAGAAGGTACTGGTCGTCCGGCGCACCGGCCAGGAGGTCGCGTGGACCGAGGGCCGCGACGTGTGGTGGCACGAACTCGTCGACGGCCAGTCCGTCGAGCACACCCCGGAGGCCTTCGAGGCCGAGCACCCGCTCTTCATCCTCTACACCTCCGGCACCACCGGTAAGCCCAAGGGCATCCTGCACACCTCGGGCGGCTACCTGACGCAGGCCGCCTACACCCACAACGCCGTCTTCGACCTGAAGCCGGAGACCGACGTCTACTGGTGCACCGCCGACGTCGGCTGGGTCACGGGCCACTCGTACATCGTCTACGGCCCGCTCGCCAACGGCGCCACCCAGGTGATGTACGAGGGCACCCCGGACACCCCGCACCAGGGCCGCTTCTGGGAGATCGTCCAGAAGTACGGGGTGACGATCCTCTACACCGCCCCCACGGCGATCCGCACCTTCATGAAGTGGGGCGACGACATCCCCGCCAAGTTCGACCTGTCCTCGCTGCGCGTCCTGGGCAGCGTCGGCGAGCCGATCAACCCCGAGGCGTGGATCTGGTACCGCGAGCACATCGGCGGCGGCCGCTGCCCGATCGTGGACACCTGGTGGCAGACCGAGACCGGCGCCATGATGATCTCCCCGCTGCCCGGCGTGACCGAGACCAAGCCCGGCTCCGCGCAGCGTCCGCTGCCCGGCATCAGCGCCACCGTCGTGGACGACGACGCCAACGAGGTGCCCAACGGCTCCGGCGGCTACCTCGTCCTCACCGAGCCGTGGCCGTCGATGCTCCGCACCATCTGGGGCGACGACCAGCGCTACCTGGACACCTACTGGTCCCGCTTCGAGGGGCGCTACTTCGCCGGCGACGGCGCCAAGAAGGACGAGGACGGCGACATCTGGCTGCTGGGCCGGGTGGACGACGTCATGCTCGTCTCGGGCCACAACATCTCCACCACCGAGGTCGAGTCGGCCCTCGTCTCGCACCCGAAGGTCGCCGAGGCGGCCGTGGTCGGCGCCGCCGACGCCACCACCGGACAGGCCATCGTCGCCTTCGTCATCCTGCGCGGCACCGCCGCGTCCGAGGACGGCGAGGAACTGATCGCCGCGTTGCGCGACCACGTCGCCAAGACGCTCGGCCCGATCGCCAAGCCGAAGCGGATCCTCACGGTGGCGGAGCTGCCGAAGACCCGCTCCGGCAAGATCATGCGGCGTCTGCTGCGCGACGTCGCGGAGAACCGGGAGCTGGGGGACGTCACCACCCTGACGGACTCCTCGGTCATGGACCTCATCCAGTCGAAGCTGCCGAGCGCCGGCGGCGAGGACTGACCCGTCCCCGTCACCGCACCGAAGAGGCCCCTCCGGGGGCCTCTTCGCCTTTCCCGGCAGTGTCGGGGCGCTCCTGCGACGCCCGGCGATTGTCCGTAATGTGAGGAACGCCGGAGGCTCCGGCGCCGACCCGGTAGGCTGCTGAACGCGTAAGGAACGCGACAGTGATTCGGGGCGTGCCGGGAAGTCTGGTCGGCAAGGTGACCAGCCATGCCGAGCCCGACCGGAGGTCCACCCCCCGTGACCGCGACCGACCGCCGCCGTTCCGTCTTCCTGGGCCGGATGTCCCTCCCCGAGCGGAACTACGTCGCCGACGCGCTGCGGACGGAGACCGTGGGCGGCGTGATCCTGCTGGTGGCCGCCGTCGTCGCGCTGATCTGGGCGAACAGCCCGCTCAGCGCCTCGTACCGGTCCACCGTCGCCTTCACCTTCGGTCCCGGTTCGCTCCATCTGGACCTGTCGGTGGGCCACTGGGCCGCCGACGGGCTGCTGACGGTCTTCTTCTTCGTGGCCGGCATCGAGCTCAAGCGGGAACTGGTCGCGGGCGAACTGCGCCGCCCCTCGGCGGCGGCGCTGCCCGTCATCGCCGCCGTGTGCGGCATGGCGGTGCCCGCGCTCGTGTACGCGGTGGTCAACGCCGCCGGCGGCGGTTCCCTGCAGGGCTGGGCGGTGCCGACGGCGACCGACATCGCGTTCGCCCTGGCGGTGCTGGCCGTGCTCGGCACGTCGCTGCCGTCCGCGCTGCGCGCGTTCCTGCTGACCCTGGCGATCGTGGACGACCTCTTCGCGATCCTGATCATCGCGGTCTTCTTCACCTCGGGCATCGACCTCGTGGCGCTGGCCCTGGCCCTCGCCGGGCTCGTGCTGTTCCGGCTGCTGCTCCGCAGGGAGGTGCACGGGTGGTACGTGTACGTACCGCTCGCGCTGGTCAACTGGGCGCTGATGCACGCCAGCGGGGTGCACGCCACGATCGCGGGCGTCGCCATGGGCCTGATGCTGCGCTGCCACCGGCGCGAGGGCGAGGAGCGGTCCCCCGGAGAGCGGATCGAGCACCTCGTACGGCCGCTGTCGGCCGGACTGGCCGTACCGCTCTTCGCCCTGTTCTCCGCGGGGGTGCCGATCGCCGGCGGCGCGCTCGCCGAGGTGTTCGGCCGTCCCGAGACGCTGGGCGTGGTGCTGGGGCTGGTCGTTGGCAAGGCGGTCGGGGTGTTCGGCGGCACCTGGCTGGCGGCGCGCTTCACCCGCGCGGAGCTCAACCCCGACCTGGCCTGGGCCGACGTCCTTGCCGTCGCCACGCTCGCGGGGATCGGCTTCACGGTCTCCCTGCTCATCGGCGAGTTGGCCTTCGAGGGCGACCAGGTGCTGACCGATGAGGTCAAGGCGGCCGTCCTGATCGGCTCGTTGACCTCCGCGGTGCTCGCCGCGGTGCTGCTCAAGCTCCGCAACGACAAGTACCGCCGCTTGTGCGAGGACGAGGAGCGCGACGAGGACCGGGACGGCGTCCCCGACGTCTACACGTGGGCGGACCCCGAGTTCCACCTGCGCATGGCGGCGATCCACGAGGCCAAGGCGGCCGAGCACCGCAGGCTGGCGGAAGTGGCGCGCTCCGGGGACACCGGCGAGGATGAGTCGGGCATGATCGGGGGGTAACCCGTTTGCCCCGGATGACGACTGACGCACCATGACGACGACGGAGGACCCGATGAGCCGTGCGGACGAGCCCGTGAACGCGGGGGTGACCGTGAGCCCCGACGGAAGCCGCAGCCTCGGTCAGCTCTTCGCCTCGGCGACGGCGGACCTGTCCGAGCTGGTCCACGAGGAGATCGCCCTCGCCAAGGCGGAGCTGAGGCAGGACGTCAAGCGCGCCGGCATGGGCGGTGGCGCGGTGGGCGCGGCCGGCATCCTGGCGCTCTTCTCGCTGCCGGTGCTGAGCTTCGCGGCGGCGTACGGCATCCACAACCTGGGGCTCGGCCTCGCCTGGTCGTTCCTCATCGTCGGCGGGGCCTACCTGGTGCTGGCCGGTCTGCTCGGCCTGATGGCCCGCTCGAAGTTCAAGAAGATCAAGAAGCCGGAGCGCAGCATCGCCTCGGCGAAGGAGACCGCGGCGGTGCTGCAGGGGGTCAAGCCGCACCCGCGGAGCGCCCCCTCCGGCGGGACGGAGACCACGGTGGCCGTCAAGGTGTGACACGCTCGGGGCATGACGTTCGCTGACGGTTCTCCGGTGGTACACATCGACGGGCCCTGGACCCACCGGGACGTCGCCGCGAACGGCGCCCGCTTCCACATCGCCGAGCTCGGTGACGGCCCCCTGGTGCTGCTGCTCCACGGCTTCCCGCAATTCTGGTGGACCTGGCGGCACCAGCTGACCGCGCTGGCCGACGCGGGCTTCCGCGCCGTCGCGATGGACCTGCGCGGGGTGGGCGGCAGCGACCGCACACCCCGCGGCTACGACCCCGCCAATCTGGCCCTCGACGTCACCGGTGTGATCCGCTCGCTCGGCGAGCCGGACGCCGCGCTGGTCGGACACGACCTCGGCGGTTACCTGGCATGGACGGCGGCGGCGATGCGGCCCAAGCTCGTCCGGCGGCTCGCGGTGTGCTCGATGCCGCACCCGCGGCGCTGGCGCGCGGCGATGCTGACGGATCTGCGGCACAGCGCGGCCGGCGGCCACGTGTGGGGCTTCCAGCGCCCGTTCGTCCCGGAGCGGCAGCTGGTCGCGGACGACGCGGCACTGGTGGGGCGGCTGCTGCGGGACTGGTCGGGGCCCCGGCTGCCGGATGACGAGACGGTGGACGCCTACCGCAGGGCGATGCTCATCCCGTCGACGGCGCACTGCTCGATCGAGCCCTACCGCTGGATGGTGCGGTCGCTGGCCCGGGTGGACGGCTTCCAGTTCAACCGGCGCATGAAGCGTCCGGTGCGGGTGCCCACCCTGCACCTGCACGGTTCGCTCGACCCGGCGATGCGGTCCCGGCACGCCGCGGGCAGCGGGGAGTACGTGGAGGCGCCGTACCGCTGGCGGCTCTTCGACGGGCTGGGGCACTTCCCCCACGAGGAGGATCCGGCCGCGTTCTCGACCGAGCTCGTCAACTGGCTCAAGGACCCGGAGCCGGATCGTTAATCCCGTATGACGATCGGCCAAATGCCGGGCGCATAGGCCAACTGATGGACCGCCAGGCGGTTACCGACCATGGACCCCGGGCAGACAGCTCGGTATGGGCTGGACGCACGACTACCGTGACGTGTCACGCGACCGCCGCGCCAACGGAGCGCGGATCACCACCGGGACGCGGGCCCCGGACCATCGGTCCGGAGGCTCCCGACTCGGCATTCCTCACATCCTCAGGCGCCGCGCCCGCTGGGTGGGCGCCCGGCTGAGGCATACCCGCAGCGACTGACCGCGCGCGGTCGCTCACCGTCCGACCGGCTCCCGGAACGGCCTACAGGGCGCAGCTCTGGGTGTCGACCTGCCGGTTCGCCGTACGCCCGGCCTGGACGTCCTGCTGGACCTCGTCCGCCGTCAGGGCGTAGCCGGTGTCCGCGTCGTCGAGGGACTTGGCGAACACCACGCCGTACACCTTCCCGTCGGGGGTGAGCAGCGGTCCGCCGGAGTTGCCCTGGCGGACCAGCGTGTACAGCGAGTAGACGTCGCGCTCGACGGTGCCCCGGTGGTAGATGTCCGGGCCCGAGGCGGGGATGCGGCCGCGCACCCGCGCGGCACGCACGTCGAAGCCGCCGTTCTCCGGGAAGCCGGCGACGATGGCGTCGTCCCGTGACCGGGCGTCGGTGGTGCTGAAGGACAACGCGGGCGCCTCCAGGGACGGTACGTCGATGACCGCGATGTCGCGCTGCCAGTCGTAGAGCACGACCTTGCCGTCGTACACCCGGCCCTCGCCGCCGATCTGCACGGTCGGGTTGTCGACGCCGCCGACGACGTGGGCGTTGGTCATCACCCGGTGCGGCGCGAAGACGAAGCCGGTGCCCTCCAGCACCTTGCCGCAGCTCGGCGCCGTGCCGACGACCTTGACGATGCTGCGTCGCGCGCGGCCGACGACCGCGCTGTCGGCGAGCGCCGGGTCGGGGGCGGGGACGGCGGTGATGGGCTCGTTGCCGAACGGCGAGAAGACCTGGGGCAGTCCGTTCTGCGCGAGCACCGAACTGAAGTCGGCGAACCAGTTGTCGGCCTCGCGCGGCACGATCTGCGCCACCCCCAGCAGCACGCGGGAGGAGCGGACCTCGCGGCCGAGGCTGGGCAGCGTGGTCGTGGTGGCGAGCGCGGAGCCGATGAGCCAGGCGACCAGCAGCATCGCCAGGACGTTCACCAGGGCGCCGCCGACCGCGTCGATCGCCCGCGCGGGTGACCAGCTGATGTGTGTGCGGACCTTGTTGCCGAGGTGCGTGGTGAAGGCCTGGCCCACCGACGCGCACACGATGATCAGGACCACCGCGGCGACGACCGCCACCGTGCCGGGCTGGGAGCTGTCGGTGACCGCGTTCCAGATCGCGGGCAGTACGTAGACCGCGACCAGACCACCGCCGAGGAACCCGACCACCGACATCACGCCGACGACGAATCCCTGGCGGTAGCCCACGATCGCGAACCACACGGCGGCCAACAGCAGCACGATGTCCAGCACATTCACCGGGACACCGTCTCATGGAGGATCAACCCAGCGGGACCGTCTTCGCACGATCCCAGGGTCGTTCCCAGCCCGCGTGGTGCAGGATCCGGTCGATGAGCCCCGCGGTGAAGCCCCACACCAGGGCGCCCTGCACCTGGAACGCGGGCCCCTGGAGGCCGCTGGGATGGGTCACCGTGGCGCGGTTGGCGGGGTCGGTGAGATCCGCCACGGGGACGGTGAACACCCGTGCGGTCTCGGCCGGATCGACCGCTCCCACCGGGGATGGCGTACGCCACCAGCCGAGGACCGGCGTCACGACGAAGTCGCTCACCGGGATGTAGAGCCGCGGGAGCACCCCGAAGACCTGCACCCCCGAGGGGTCGAGGCCGGTCTCCTCCCAGGCCTCGCGCAGCGCGGCCCGCAGCGGGCCCTCGCCCTCCGGGTCGCCGTCCTCGGGGTCGAGGGCACCGCCCGGGAAGGAGGGCTGGCCCGCGTGGGAGCGCAGCGAGGCCGCCCGTTCCATCAGGAGCAGTTCGGGCCCCTCGGCGCCGGCGCCGAGGAGGATGAGGACGGCGGAGGGCCGGCCGCCGCTCGGCGGCGGCAGGAAGCGGCTGAGCTGCTCGGGCCGCACGGCGTCGACCGCGCGGACCACCGGGTCCAGCCAGGACGGCAGCCCCTCGCGGTCGAGCGTGACGTCCTCGATGTCGGGTCGTGCCTGCGTCACTCCGCCTCCAGCGGCGGCGCCGCCCCGCCCGGGAACCCCGGCGGCGGCTTGAGCCGCTGCCCGGGGCCGCCGGCCATCTCGTACTTGAGCAGCTTCTTCGCCTTCTCCGGATCCGTCTCGCCCTCGCCGTACGACGGGCACAGCGGTGCGATCGGGCAGACGCCGCAGGCGGGACGGCGGGCGTGGCACATCCGGCGGCCGTGGAAGATCAGCCGGTGCGAGACCATCGTCCACTCGCTCTTCGGGAAGATCGCCATGACGTCCTGCTCGATCTTCTCCGGCTCCTTCGCCGTGGTCCAGCCGAAGCGGTGGACCAGCCGCTGGAAGTGGGTGTCCACGGTGAGGCCGGGGACGCCGAAGGCGTTGCCGAGCACCACGTTGGCCGTCTTGCGTCCCACGCCCGGCAGGGTTACCAGATCCTCCAGCCGGCCGGGCACCTCGCCGCCGAAGGTGTCCCGGAGCGCCGCCGACAGGCCGAGCAGCGCCCGCGCCTTGGCGCGGAAGAAGCCGGTGGGGCGGAGGATCTGCTCCAGCTCCTCCGGGTCGGCGGCCGCCAAATCCTCGGGCGTCGGGTACTTGGCGAACAGCGCGGGGGTGGTCTGGTTGACCCTCAGGTCGGTCGTCTGGGCCGAGAGAACCGTGGCGACGAGCAGTTCGAAGGGGTTCTCGAAGTCCAGCTCCGGGTGGGCGTACGGGTACAGCTCGGCGAGCTCGCGGTTGATCCGGCGGGCCCTGCGCACCATCGCGAGCCGCGACTCGGGCTTGCGGGACGCCCGCGCGCGGGCCGTGGAGGTCGTGCTTGGAGCCTGTTCGCTCACAGCGGAATCCGCGGCGGCGGTCACCCTCCTGGCCCCGCTACCCTGCCGTTTCTTCTGCGCACTTGGCGTATCGGACACCCGGCCAGCCTAAGCCTCGCCACCGACAATCGCCCTGGAGAGCCGTGATCCGGCCCCCAAACGGACCCCCGGAACACAATCACACGAGCACATAAGACAGACTTGTGATTGATCGCACTGTTTTTGCTGTCGGGCATGATGGGGACCGACCCAGCGATGTCGACAAGGAGAGAGCTCGTGGACGACGTTCTGCGGCGCGCACCGCTATTCGCGGGGCTCGACGATGAGCAGGCCGCTGAACTGCGCGCCTCCATGACGGAGGCCACGCTCGCGCGTGGCGACTCGCTGTTCCACGAGGGGGAACCCGGGGACCGGCTGTACGTCGTCACCGAGGGCAAGGTGAAGCTGCACCGCACCTCCCCCGACGGGCGCGAGAACATGCTCGCCGTCGTGGGCCCCGGCGAGCTGATCGGCGAGCTGTCGCTCTTCGACCCCGGCCCGCGCACCGCCACCGCCACCGCGCTCACCGAGGTGAAGCTCCTCGGCCTCGGCCACGGCGACCTGCAGCCCTGGCTCAACGTCCGGCCCGAGGTCTCCACCGCCCTGCTGCGCGCCGTCGCCCGGCGCCTGCGGCGCACCAACGACGTCATGTCGGACCTCGTCTTCTCCGACGTCCCGGGCCGCGTCGCCAAGGCGCTGCTGGACCTGTCGCGCCGCTTCGGCGTGCAGTCCGAGGAGGGCATCCACGTCGTCCACGACCTGACGCAGGAGGAACTCGCCCAGCTGGTCGGCGCCTCCCGCGAGACGGTCAACAAGGCCCTCGCCGACTTCGCGGGCCGCGGCTGGCTGCGCCTGGAGGCGCGGGCGGTCATCCTGCTGGACGTCGAGCGGCTGGCCAAGCGCTCGCGCTGACGCCCGCACCCGTACGAAGGGGCGCCCACCCGCAGGTGGGCGCCCCTTCGCCGTGCACGGTGCGCGCGCCGTCAGATCAGCCCGTGCTCCAGCAGGTAGTCCAGCTGGGCCCGCACCGACAGCTCGGCGGCCGGCCACAGGGCGCGGTCGACGTCCGCGTACACATGGGCGACGACCTCGGAGGGCGTCGTCAGGCCCTGTTCCACGGCCGTCTCGACCTGGGCGAGGCGGTGGGCGCGGTGGGCGAGGTAGAACTCGACCGCTCCCCGCGCGTCGGCGAGGACCGGGCCGTGGCCCGGCAGGACGGTGGTCACGCCGTCGTGCATCGTGAGGGCCTGCAGCCGCCGCAGGGAGTCCAGGTAGTCGCCCAGCCGCCCGTCGGGGTGGGCGACGACGGTGGTGCCGCGGCCGAGGACGGTGTCGCCGGTGAGCACGGCCCGGTCGGCGGGCAGGTGGAACGACAGCGAGTCCGCGGTGTGCCCGGGGGTGGGCACGACGCGCAGCTCCAGGCCGCCCGTGGTGACGACGTCGCCCACGGCCAGGCCCTCGTCGCCCAGCCGCAGCGCCGGGTCCAGGGCGCGCACCGGCGTGCCGGTCAGCTCGGCGAAGCGGCCCGCGCCCTCGGCGTGGTCGGGGTGGCCGTGGGTGAGCAGGGTGAGGGCGATCCTCTTGCCGAGGGAGTGCGCCGTGGAGACCACGGTGTTCAGATGGCCCTCGTCGAGCGGCCCGGGATCGATGACGACGGCGAACTCGGAGTCCGGCTCGGAGACGATCCAGGTGTTCGTGCCGTCCAGCGTCATCGGCGAGGGGTTCGGCGCGAGCACGCACACCGTGCGGGCGGTCGCCCGCCCGCCGACCTCCGCGCGGGGGTTGCCGGGCTGCGGTACCGAGGTCATTCGGCGGCTCCCATCCGCTTGGTGAACTCCTCGTGGCCCGGCCAGGTCAGCACGATCTCGTCGCCCAC
Organism: Streptomyces sp. PA03-3a; assembly: GCF_033792735.1. NCBI lineage: Bacteria > Bacillati > Actinomycetota > Actinomycetes > Kitasatosporales > Streptomycetaceae > Streptomyces > Streptomyces sp. PA03-3a. Next base: position 21,166 of record NZ_JARAVM010000042.1, on the reverse strand, counting down.
GAGGTCGGCCCTCGCCAGCACCGGGGTGAGGTCGCGCCCCTTCGCGGCGCCCTCCAGGGCCGCGCCGGCCGAGTCGTACGGCAGCAGCTTCCGCAGCGTCGCGATCGTCGGCGGCAGCATGGTCATCTCGCCGCGGTCGTAGCCGGCCACGGCCTCGGCGGGACGCAGCCACACGGTGCGGTCGGCCTCCCCCGACACGTCGCGGGTGCGCTGGCCGGGCGGGAGCGCGGTCACGAAGAACCACGTGTCGTAGCGGCGCTCCTCGAACTCCGGGGTGATCCAGCGGGCCCACGGGCCGAGCAGGTCGGAGCGGAGCACCAGGGAGCGGCGCGCGAGGAAGTCGGCGAAGGACACCTCCCGCGAGACCAGGGCGCGCCGGTCGGCCTCCCAGTCCTCGCCGGTGGTGTCCGCGACGACGGACTCCTCGTCGGGCCCGGCCAGCAGGACGCCGGACTCCTCGAAGGTCTCGCGCACGGCCGCGCACACGATCGCCTGCGCGGAGGCGGGGTCCAGGCCCTCGCCCAGCCGGGCCGCCCAGGTCCGCGGTGCGGGTCCCGCCCAGGCCACCGGCCGCTCGTCGCGCGGGTCCACCCCGCCGCCGGGATACGCGTACGCGCCCGCGGCGAAGGCCATGGAGGCCCGGCGCCGCAGCATGTGCACCGCGGGGCCGCCGTCGGCGTCCCGCAGCAGCAGGACGGTGGCCGCACGGCGCGGCACGACGGGCTCCAGGGTGCCCGCGGTGAGGGCGCGGATCCGCTCGGGCCAGGTCGGCGGGAACCACTGGCCGTTCGTGGTGGTCATGGGGCGGATGCTATGCGCTTGCGCGGGGATGTTCGATAGGGCCCGGGCCGGGCGGGCCCGGGCACCCCTCCGGTGGCCCGGCGGGGCCGCACCGGAGGGGTACGGGATGTCAGTCCTCGACCTCGACCTGGATCTCGACCTCGACCGGCGCGTCGAGCGGCAGGACGGCCACGCCGACGGCGCTGCGGGCGTGCACGCCCTTCTCGCCGAGGACCTCGCCGAGCAGCTCGCTCGCGCCGTTGACGACGGCCGGCTGCCCGGTGAAGTCGGGGGCGGAGGCGACGAAGCCGACGACCTTCACGACGCGCTTGACGCGGTCGAGGTCACCCACGACGGAGCGGACCGCGGCCAGGGCGTTGAGCGCGCAGGTACGGGCGAGCTGCTTGGCCTCGTCCGCGGTGACCTCGGCGCCGACCTTGCCGGTGCAGGTCAGCTTGCCGTCGACGAGCGGCAGCTGACCCGCCGTGTAGACGTACGCGCCGGACCGGACGGCCGGGACGTACGCGGCGAGCGGCGCGGCCACGGCGGGGAGCTCCAGCCCCAGTTCCGCGAGCCGCTGCTCGACGGCGCTCACGCGCTCTTCTCGCGCTTGAAGTACGCCACCAGCTGCTCGGGGTTGTTCGGGCCCGGCACGACCTGGACGAGCTCCCAGCCGTCCTCGCCCCAGGTGTCCAGGATCTGCTTCGTCGCGTGCACCAGCAGCGGCACCGTCGCGTATTCCCACTTCTTCATGAGGGGACTGTAATGCCTGGCACAGCCCCGCCCCTGCGTAGCCCCGCCCTCGACTGGTTAGGCTCGCAGGTGTGAGGCTCCACATCGTGACGGGCAAGGGCGGCACGGGCAAGACGACCGTCGCCGCGGCACTGGCACTCGCCCTCGCCGCCGAGGGACGGCGGACGCTGCTGGCGGAGGTGGAGGGGCGCCAGGGCATCGCCCAGCTCTTCGAGACCGAGGCGCTCCCCTACGAGGAGCGCAAGATCGCGGTGGCTCCGGGCGGGGGCGAGGTCCACGCCCTGGCCATCGACGCCGAACAGGCGCTGCTCGACTACCTCGACATGTTCTACAAGCTCGGCCGCGCCGGCCGGGCCCTGAAGAAGCTGGGCGCGATCGACTTCGCCACCACCGTCGCACCGGGCCTGCGCGACGTCCTGCTGACCGGCAAGGTCTGCGAGGCCGTGCGCCGCAAGGACCGGGCGGGCTGGCGGTCGTACGACGCCGTGGTGCTGGACGCGCCGCCGACCGGGCGGATCACCCGCTTCCTCAACGTCAACGACGAGGTCGCCGGGCTGGCCCGGTTCGGCCCGATACACAATCAGGCGCAGGCCGTGATGGGGGTCATGAAGTCCCCGGAGACGGCGGTGCACCTGGTCACCCTCCTGGAGGAGATGCCGGTCCAGGAGACCATGGACGGCGTGGAGGAGCTGCGCGCGGCGGGGCTGCCGACCGGGGCCGTGATCATCAACATGGTGCGCCCGGTGGTGATGGACGCTGCGGCCGTGGCCTCGGCGCGCGACGGGCAGCGCACGGCGATCGCCAAGGCGCTCTCCCAGGCGGGGCTGGGCGGCGCGCGGCGCGGCGGCCTCGCGGAGCGGCTCGTCGACCCGCTGCTGGCCCAGGCGCACGAGCACGCGGAGCGCGTGGCCCTGGAACGCGCCCAGCGCGAGGAACTGGCCTCACTGGGGCTGCCGGCGTACGAACTGGAACTGATGGGCGACGGGGTCGATCTCGGCGGGTTGTACAGATTGGCTGAAAATCTGCGGAAGCAGGGGCTGGGGGTCGCATGAGCCTGGAGAGTCCGGTATTGGACATCGACCCGCTGATCGACGATCCGAGGACCCGGATCGTCGTCTGCTGCGGCTCCGGAGGGGTCGGCAAGACCACCACGGCCGCGGCCCTGGGCGTCCGCGCCGCCGAGCGCGGGCGGAAGGCCGTCGTACTGACCATCGACCCGGCGCGCCGGCTGGCCCAGTCCATGGGGCTGTCGGAACTCGACAACACCCCCCGCAAGGTCGCCGGGATCGACGAGTCCGCGGGCGGTGAGCTGCACGCGATGATGCTCGACATGAAGCGGACCTTCGACGAGGTCGTGCTGCAGCACACGGACCAGGAGCGGGCCCGGGCGATCCTGGACAACCCCTTCTACCAGTCGCTCTCCGCGGGCTTCGCCGGCACGCAGGAGTACATGGCCATGGAGAAGCTGGGCCAGTTGCGGGCGCTCGACGAGTGGGACCTGATCATCGTCGACACCCCGCCGAGCCGGTCGGCGCTGGACTTCCTGGACGCCCCGAAGCGGCTGGGGTCCTTCCTGGACGGACGCTTCATCCGGCTGCTGATGGCTCCCGCGAAGGTCGGCGGGCGGGCCGGCGTGAAGTTCCTCAACGTCGGGATGTCGATGATGACCGGCACGCTCAGCAAGGTCATGGGCGCGCACCTGCTGCGCGACGTGCAGACCTTCGTGGCGGCGATGGACTCGATGTTCGGCGGCTTCCGCTCCCGCGCGGACGCCACGTACAAGCTGCTCCAGGCGAACGGCACGGCGTTCCTGGTGGTGGCCGCGCCGGAGCGGGACGCGCTGCGGGAGGCCTCGTACTTCGTGGAACGGCTCGCGGCGGAGGACATGCCGCTCGCCGGGCTGGTGCTCAACCGCGTGCACGGCAGCGGGGCGGCACAGCTCACGGCGGAACGGGCGCTGGCGGCGGCGGAGGCCCTGGACGACCTGAGCGAGCCCGACGACCCGGGCGCCCCGAACGACTTGGACGACCCGGACGACCCGGAAACCGCTGACGCCGCCGACACCGTCGACGCCGGCCCTGCGGCCGGGAATCCGTCAACTCCCCGGCTGACCGGGGAGTTTGACGAATCTGCAGAAAATCTTCAAAGCGTCGGCATTGTGGATCAGCCCGGCGGGAAAGCTGGACTCCGTACGGCCGACGGCGGCGAAGGGACCCCCAGTACGGACAGTGCGGACACCAACTCTCCCGAATACCCCACCGGCTCCCCGGCCGCCCCCGTACCCGCACAGGACCCCGAAGCGGGCCGGTCCACGAACCCGGACCCGCTGGACGTCGACCGCCTCGCCGCCGGCATGCTGCGCCTGCACGCCGAGCGGATGCAGCTGGTCGCGCGCGAGCGGCGCACCCGTGAGCGCTTCGTCTCCGTGCACCCGGACGTGCCCATCGTGGACGTCGCGGCCCTGCCCGGTGACGTGCACGACCTCGAGGGCCTGCGCGCGATCGGCGAACGCCTCGCGCAGGGTCAGCCCACGGCCGCGTAGTCGTCGTAGCCCTCGTCGTCGAGCGGGAGCACGCCTGTGCTGCGCTCGTACTCCGTGCGCGCCGTCTCCAGCAGCCTGCGCCACGAGGTGACCGTGGGACGCCGGCGCAGCAGCGCCCTGCGTTCCCGCTCGGTCATCCCGCCCCAGACGCCGAACTCCACCCGGTTGTCCAGGGCGTCGGCCAGGCACTCGGTGCGTACCGGGCAGCCGGTGCACACCGCCTTGGCCCTGTTCTGGGCCGCTCCCTGGACGAAAAGTTCATCCGGATCCGTCGTGCGGCACGCGGCCTGCGTACTCCAGTCCGTAACCCAGCTGCTCATGCTGGCGCCGTCCTCTCCCGAATCGAGGCTCCCCCACGGCGGCAAGCGGCATATTCACCGTTGCCAGTTGAGGACGTTACGGAAGGTGGGCACGACGCAACAGCCCTTTCAGGCCCAATCTTGAATGGCCCGAACGGACTATGGGTACGCGACAGATCACCCGACGGAGTGAGCCGGCGGCAGAACGGGCGAATTGCCGCAAAACGGTCAGCTCGCCACTTCTGGGGCCTGAGATCCAGGTCATATGGCTGGCATATGACAGGAATTCGGGCAGTTCTCATCACCCACAAGAGTGATGAGGGAGGACAGACGTGTGCGCAGTGTTCGCGCCTGTCTGTTACAGAGTAGGCGAACAAGCATGCCCACGTCTTAAGAATGGCAACGTAAGCTGCACCCCATGGGTCACAAGCGATCGCGCCCCACCAGCAGCGGCGGCACCAGCTCAGCCCAGCAGGCAGCCAAGTTCCTGGGCATCAGCGTCCTGGCAGGCGTCGTGCTGGCCGGTATCGCCCTCCCCGCGGCGGGGGCGCTCGGACTGAGCGCCAAGGGCACCGCGGCGGGCTTCGACTCCCTGCCGGGCGAACTCAAGCGACCGCCGCTGTCCCAGAGCACCCAGATCCTGGACACCAAGGGCGACCTGATCGCGACCGTCTACTCGCGCGACCGCACGGTCGTGGGGCTCGACAAGATCAGCAAGCCGATGCAGCAGGCCATCGTCGCCATCGAGGACGCCCGCTTCTACGAGCACGGCGCCATCGACGTCAAGGGCATCCTGCGCGCGCTCAACAAGAACGCCCAGGAGGGCGGTGTCTCGGAGGGCGCGTCCACCCTGACGCAGCAGTACGTGAAGAACGTCTTCGTCGAGGAGGCCGGCGACGACCCCACCAAGGTCCAGCAGGCCACGCAGCAGACCCTCGGTCGCAAGATCAAGGAGATGAAGTACGCCATCCAGCTCGAGCAGGAGCTGGGGAAGCAGAAGATCCTCGAGAACTACCTCAACATCACGTTCTTCGGCGAGCAGGCCTACGGGGTCGAGTCCGCCTCGCGGCGCTACTTCAGCAAGTCCGCGAAGAACCTGTCACTGACCGAGTCGGCGCTGCTGGCCGGTCTCGTCCAGTCGCCGAGCCGCTACGACCCCGTGAACGACCCGGAAGAGGCCAAGAAGCGCCGCGACGTGGTGCTGCAGCGCATGGCCGACGTGAAGGACATCACGCAGGCCGCGGCCGACGAGGCGAAGAAGAAGCCGCTCGGTCTCAAGATCACCCAGCCCAAGAACGGCTGCATCACCGCCGTGAACGGCGCCGGCTTCTTCTGCGACTACGTGCGCCAGGTCTTCCTCAGCGACAAGACCTTCGGCAAGACCAAGGGCGAGCGCTCCAAGCGCTGGGACCAGGGCGGCCTCACCATCCGCACCACCCTCGACCCGAAGGCGCAGCGGTCCGTCCAGGACTCGATCAGCCGGCACGTGTACAAGAGCGACGACGTCGCCACCGCCGTGACCCTGGTCCAGCCCGGCACGGGCAAGATCGTCGGGATGGGCCAGTCCCGCCCGTACGGCTTCAAGAAGAACCAGACCCAGATCAACCTCTCGGTCAACCAGTCCATGGGTGGCGGCGTCGGCTATCAGCCCGGTTCGACCTTCAAGCCGATCACCGCGGCGGCGGCCATCGAGCAGGGCACCGACGCGGCGACCACCTACCCCTCGCCGTACAAGATGACCTACCCGAGCCCCGTCACCACCTGCGGCGGCAACTGGGTCAACACCGAGGGCAGCACGGTCGAGAACGAGAACGAGTCCGAGAAGGGCCCGTACTCCCTGAAGGAGGCGACCGCCAAGTCGGTCAACACCTTCTACGTCCAGCTGATCAGCGACATCGGCGTCTGCCCGGTGGTCGAGATGGCCAACTCGATGGGCGTCCAGCGGGCCAACGGCAAGAAGCTCAGCCAGGTGCCGTCCCTCACTCTGGGTTCGCAGGAGGTCTCGCCGCTGACCATGGCGAACGCCTACGCGACCTTCGCCAACAAGGGCGTCTACTGCAGCCCCGTCGCCATCGAGTCGATCACCGACGCGAACGGCAAGAAGCTGAAGGTCCCGCAGAGCAAGTGCAAGCGGGCCATGACGGAGCAGACCGCGGCCACCCTGAACACGCTGCTCAAGGGCGTGGTCGAGGACGGCACCGGCCAGCAGGCGGGCCTGTCCGACCGTGACAGCGCGGGCAAGACCGGTACGACCGACGAGCGCTTCGCCGCCTGGTTCGTGGGTTACACCTCCGACATGGCCGGCGCGGTCTGGGTCGGCGACCCGGCCCACAAGCGCCACATGACCAACATCACCATCGGTGGCGTCTACCACGCCAAGGTCTTCGGCGCCGACACCCCGGGCCCGATCTGGCGGGACGCCATGTCCGGTGCCCTGACCGGTACGAGTTCCTCGAACCTCCCGACGGTGGCCATCCGCGAGCCCGAGAAGCCGCGCAACGACGATGACGACCACCACGGCCCCGGTGACAACGGCGGCCCCGGCGGCGGCAACGGAAACGGCAACGGCGGCGACGAGGGCCTCTTCGGCGGCATCTTCGGTGGCGGCGACGGCGGCGGCGGCAACGGCCGCGGCGGCGCGACCAACGCCGGCCCCGGGGCCGGCACCCCCGAGACGGGTGGCACCGGGGCGGGCTGATCCACCCGGTACGTGACATGACGCCGAAGGGGCGCCGGGACCGATCGGTCCCGGCGCCCCTTCCGTTGCCGGCTGCCCTCGGGCGCCGCGGGCTGTCGTGGGCGCCGGTCGGGCGCCGTGCCGTCAGCCGCCCGCGAGCTGCCTGCGCACCTCGGCGGCGACCCGGCCGCCCTCGGCCAGCCCCGCGACCTTCGGGTTCACGATCTTCATGACCGCGCCCATCGCCCTGGGCCCCTCGGCCCCCGACTCGGTGATCGCCGCGGCGACGATCCCGGCCAGCTCGGCGTCGTCGAGCTGCTTCGGCAGGTAGGCGCCCAGCACCTCGCCCTCCGCCAGCTCACGCTCCGCGGACTCCTTGCGGCCGCCCTTCTCGAAGGCGTCGGCGGCCTCCCGGCGCTTCTTCGCCTCCCGGGCGATCACCGTCAGCACCTCGTCGTCGGAGAGCTCGCGCGCCTCCGTGCCCGCGACCTCCTCCTTGGTGATCGCGGTGAGGGTGAGACGGAGGGTGGACGAGGTCAGCTCGTCCCGTCCCTTGATGGCAGCCGTGAGGTCGTCGTGCAGACGCTGCTTGAGCGTGGTGGTCATGGCACCGAGTCTGCCAGGTCGTCCCCGGGAGGGCCGGAGATTTATCCCTGACGAGCCGTCTGCCACCATGGAGGGCATGCGCGCGCGATACGGAGTACCCCTGGGCATCACAGCTGCCGGTGCGGCCTGCGTGGCCTACGCCGCCGGAATCGAGGCGCGGTCCTTCCGCCTGCGCAGGGTGCGGGTGCCCGTGCTGCCGGCGGGGATGCGGCCGATCCGCGTCCTGCAGCTCTCCGACATCCACATGGTGAGCGGCCAGAACAAGAAGCGCCGCTGGCTGCAGTCGCTGGCCGGGCTTCGTCCGGACTTCGTGGTGAACACCGGCGACAACCTCTCCGACCCGCACGGCGTGCCCGAGCTGCTGGACGCCCTCGGCCCGCTGCTCGACCTCCCCGGGGCGTACGTCTTCGGCTCCAACGACTACTACGCCCCCAAGCTGCGCAACCCCGCCCGCTACCTCCTCGAGCGCGTACGGGGCGAGCACGGCCTCAACGGCAAGAACGACCCCGCCATCGGCGTCGCCCGCAACCCCTGGGAGGAGGTCCGCGACGCCTTCGACGTGGCCGGGTGGGTCGGGGTCAACAACACCCGCGGCCGCCTCAAGCTCGACGACGGCATCGAGATCGCCTTCACGGGCCTCGACGACCCCCACATCCGCCGCGACCGCTACGCCGCCGTCGCCGGCGGCCCGGACTCGGACGCCGACCTCTCCCTCGCCGTCGTCCACGCCCCCTACCTGCGCGTGCTCGACGCCTTCGCCGCCGACCGCTACCCGCTGATCCTCGCCGGTCACACCCACGGCGGACAGCTCTGCATCCCCTTCTACGGCGCCCTGGTCACCAACTGCGACATCGACACGGACCGGGTCAAGGGCCTGTCCACCCACGAGGCCGCCGGCCACCGCTCCTACCTGCACGTCTCCGCGGGCTGCGGCACCAACCGCTACACCCCGGTCCGCTTCGCCTGCCCGCCAGAGGCCACCCTGCTCACCCTGACGCCGGGCGCCTGAGCCGCCCGCGAAAACCGGATTTCGTCTCCAGCGGGAGGTCCGCTAAAGTAATCCTCGTCGCGCCGGGCCGGAGGCCACGGTACGACACCGGGGTGTGGCGCAGCTTGGTAGCGCGCTTCGTTCGGGACGAAGAGGCCGTGGGTTCAAATCCCGCCACCCCGACTTCGTAGATGCAGATCAGGGCCACTCAGGAGATTCTCCTGGGTGGCCCTGACTCGTGTTGCGTGACATCTGCGCGAGGGTCAGAGCCTTGGAGGGTCGTCCCCGCCGCCCTGCGGGGCCGTTCCGGCCCGGGCGATGGCGCGTCCTCACTGTTCGGCAAGCCGCTACGAGGAGCCGCATCACGGTACCTTCGCCCCGTGACGTCGGACGGCGAGGCGACCGGACGGTTTCGGTCCAGGGACGCGGGCGATGATCCGTGGCGGGGTGACGAGCGTCATCGCGTGCTGGCCGAGGAACTGAACCGCTACGGGCTGTGGGATCACCTGCCGGCGGAGCTGCGTGAGACCGCAGTGGCCGAGGTCGCGACCGGCTGCTATCCGCTGCATTCCGACTTCCTCTCGGAGCAGGTCCGGTTCTTCGCGGACGGAGAGGAACTCGCCGAGGGCGGGGTCGAGGGGTTCCTTCGAGCGCTGGCACCGGCCCTGGTGCGATACGGCGTGGTGGTGGAGGTCGAGACGGTCCCGGATGCCGACGACTACGTGGTGTCGGTCAACGGGATCCGCTGCGTGGTCTGGAGTCCCGAGGACTGGGAGGGCGAGGATCCCTGGGCGTTGTCGACCGTCCGCCCCCTGGCCGTCGTCAACCGGCTGCTCGCCGCTGCCGGGTGTGGCGCGCCGCGTGCTCACACCCTCTACGCAGGCGGCAACGAGGGACTCGTCTTCCTGATGGACCCGCGAGCCGCCGCGGCGATGCGAGCCAGCGGCCTGTTCCCCGGACATGAGGTGCCGGCGCCTGCCGACGGGGAGTCGGCCAAGTGGCCTCCCCCTGAGTCCTGATGGTCGACGGCTTCGCGGCGCACCCCGGGGTGATCCGGCCGGGCCGGGGCTGAGGCGCGCGGCGGGCCGGGAGGACGTGCCCGGGCCGCCGTGTGTCAGCCGCAGACCGTGCCCGGGGCGGGGAGTTCGCCGTGGGTGAGGTAGCGGTCGACGGCGTCGTCGATGCAGGGGCTGCCGCGGTGGTACGCGGTGTGACCGTCGCCGTCGTAGGTGAGGAGCCGGCCCGAGTCGAGCCCGCGGGCGAGGGACTGGGCCCAGGGGTACGGGGTGGCGGGGTCCCGGGTGGTGCCGACGACGAGGATCGGGGCGGCGCCAGGGGCCTTGATCCGGTGCGGGGCCTGGGTCGGCGGGACCGGCCAGTGGGTGCACAGGACCAGGAACGTGGCCAGTGAGGCGCCGAACTGCGGTGAGGCGCGCAGGAAGGCGGGCAGGGCGGCCTCCGCCTCGGCGTCGGAGAAGCGGGCGCCGAGGGTGGAGCTCAGGCAGTCGATGGCGAGGAGGGCGTCCGTGGCGTTGCCGGAGTCGTCCTCGTCGGCGCCCGCGAGCTGCTGCAACTCCGCGGTCTCACCGGCCAGGGCCTGGCGCAGCATGGTCCGCAGCTCCTCCCAGGAGGCCTCGCGCAGGGCCGTGATGACCGCGGTGAGGAGGTCCTCCCCCGTGACGGTGATGTCCTTGCCCTGGCGCAGCGGGCCGGCGTCCAGCCTGTCCACCAGGGCGTCGAGGACGCGGCCGGCCTCCGCGACGGAGTGGCCGACCGGGCAGTCGGGGCGGGCGGCGCAGTCGGCCGCGAAGGACTCCCAGGCCAGCTGGTAGCCGGCGGTGCTGTCCAGGTTCTCCCGGTAGCCGTCGAGCGCGGGGTCGATGGCGCCGTCCAGGACGAGACGGCCGACCCGCGCGGGGAAGAGCTCGGCGTACGTCGCGCCCAGATAGGTGCCGTACGAGTAGCCGAGGTAGTGCAGGCGCTCGTCACCGAGGAGGGCGCGCACGACGTCCATGTCGCGCGCCGCGTCGGGTGTGCCGAGGTGCGGCAGCAGTTCCCCGGCATGCTTCTCGCAGGCGTCGGCGAGTTCCTCGAACGCCTTGTATGAGTCGGCGATCTCCGCCGCGCCGTCGGAGACCCGCAGGCCGAATCCCATGGGGGTGGCCGGGGTGTCGGTCTCGCAGTCGACGGGGGTGCTGGACCGCACGCCGCGCTGGTCGACGGCGACCAGGTCGTACGCGGAGCGCACGGCCGGGGAGAAGGTGCCGGCGGCGGCGACCAGGTAGTCGACGGCGGACTCGCCGGGCCCGCCCGGGTTGACCTGGAGCGAGCCGACGCGGGCGGCGGCGTCGCCGGTGGCCCGTACCCGGGCGGCGGTCAGGGTGATGTCGCCCGCCTCCGGGCGGGCGTAGTCCAGGGGCACCGTCACGGTGGCGCACTTGAAGCCCGGCACGTCCTGGCAGGCCTTCCAGTCGAGGCGCTGCTCGTAGTAGCGCCGCAGCTCCGGGGGCACGCCCGCGGTGGGGTCCGCGGCCGGCCCGGCGGCGGACGGCGGCCGCGGCGGGACGGCGGTGGCGCAGGCCGCGGTCAGCAGCAGCCCGCAGGTGCTCAGCACCGCGAGCGCGCCGCGCAGCCTGCGCCGGGGTATCCCGCCGGTGTCCAGGACAGCGATCATCGCCACGCCTTCCTCGTGCGCCCGTGTGACGGGGGAGGGACCGCCGGACGCGGCGCCCGGGCCGCGGGGGCCGGGGGGCCGGGGGTCGTGGTCCGGTCGTGTCGCGGAGCGCTCGGACGCCCCCCCCCCCCGCGACTCCGCTGCGTCACCAGCCCATCACACGTCGTACGTGGCGGCGGCCCCGGATGGGCCGAACGCGTGAATCTCCGGGGCGCCCCGGGAGGGGCTCAGCGGGGCGCGTAGGCGATGCGCGCGAAGGGCCAGGCACGGGCGAGCCAGTCGCCGACGACGCGGTGGAGTTCGGCGTCCAGGGCGGCGTTGCGGGCGCTGACCCAGGAGCGGACGTCCACGGTGCCGGGCTCGGCGCGGGAGCCGTAGACGTACACGCAGCCGATGACGTCGCCGCCGGGCACGGACAGGACCGTGTAGGTGAAGCCGGTGCGCCGCTCGAAGTCCTCCGCGTGCTTGCGCAGGTCCTCGAGGTTGGCCTCGAGGGTCATCCCCTCCGGCGGCGGCCAGGAGCGGCCCTCGAAGCCCGGGGTGGCGCGGATGTGGTCGATGCTGGACGTCCAGGCGGCGTGGTCGGCGGCGTTGTGCCGGGGGCCCAGGGGTTCCAGTCGGAAGCGGTCGGTGGCGGGCGGGTCCGGGACGTCGAAGTCCGGCGTGACGAGGGGCTGTTCTGCGGCGGTCATGGCGCGAGGGTAGCCGGGTGCCCGCGGGGCCGCCGCGTCGCGGTGGCGCCGTGCGAAGGCAGGGCCATGGGGGTGGAGTTCGTGGTCTTCATGACGCTGCCGAACCTGGTGATCCTGCTGATCGGGGTGGCCTTCGTCGACCACAGGTGCTGCGCCTGGGCAGGTGGGGCGGCCGGAGCGGGCAGGTCTCCTCGACCGGTTTCGAGCAGCCGCACGCGAGCTTCTCCCCGGGCAGGCGCAGCGAGTTGGACGAGCGCCGGGCCACCCTGATGCTGCGCGACGAGGAGGGCGACGGGGGGCCCCGCGGTCGCGGGTGGACCTGGGGCGCGGGACGGCGCTGATCGCCGTTGCGGGACGTGATCGCAGCGGGTGACGACGGCCACGGTCCGCCGCGGGGCGCGATCGGGTTTGATGGTGGCATGAGCGACGTCACGGCTGGGATGCCGGATTGGGAGAAGCGCTTCCGGGCGCCACGCGTCGGACTGCCGGAGTGGGCGGAGGACGCCCCCCACCGCAGCCTGTTCGTGTCGAATGCGACGGGTACGTACGAGCTCTACGCGTGGGACCGGGCGACCGGGGCGCAGCGGCAGGTCACCGACCGGCCGAACGGCACGTCGGACGGGACGCTGACACCGGACGGCGCCTGGGTGTGGTGGTTCGCGGACACCGACGGGGACGAGTTCGGGGTCTGGATGCGGCAGCCCTTCGAGGGCGGCCCGGACGAGCCGGCCGCGCCCGGGCTGGAGCCCTCGTATCCCGCGGGCCTGGCGCTGGGCCGGGGCGGGCTCGCGGTGGTCGGCCGCTCCACCGACGAGGAGGGCACGACGGTCCACGTCGTGCGTCCCGGGGCGGAGCCGGTGGAGATCTACCGGCACGAGGAGTCGGGCGGGGTCGGCGCGCTCTCGGAGGACGGCACGCTGGTCGTCGTCGAGCACACCGAGCACGGCGACGCGATGCACTCGGCGCTGCGGGTGGTCACGACGGACGGCACGAAGGTCGCGGAGCTGGACGACAGCGAGGGCGGCACGAAGGAACTGGGCCTGGAGTGCCTGGGGTTCGCCCCGGTGCTGGGGGACGCCCGGCTGCTGGTGGCGCACCAGCGGCGCGGCCGCTGGGAGCCGATGGTCTGGGACGTCGCGGCGGGCACGGAGACCGCGCTCGCCATCGACCTGCCCGGCGACGTCGCGGCGGAGTGGTACCCGGACGGCACCGCGCTGCTGGTGGTGCACTCGTACCGGGCCCGCAGCGAGATCTACCGCTACGGGCTCGCGGACGGGGAGCTGACCCGGCTGGACACCCCGGCGGGCTCGGTGAGCGGCGCCACGGCCCGCCCCGACGGCACCGTGGAGTTCCTGTGGTCGTCGGCGGCGGCGCCCTCGGAGGTGCGGTCGACGACCGGCGCGGTGGTGCTGGAGGCGCCCGGTGAGCGGGCGCCGGGCTCGCTGCCGGTGGAGGACGTGTGGGTGGACGGGCCGGGCGGCCGGATCCACGCGCTCGTCCAGCGGCCCGCGCGGGGCGAGGGCCCGTACCCGACGGTGTTCGAGATCCACGGCGGGCCCACCTGGCACGACTCGGACTCCTTCGCGGCCGGGCCGGCGGCCTGGCTCGACCACGGCTACGCGGTGGTGCGGATCAACTACCGCGGTTCCACGGGCTACGGCCGGGAGTGGACGGACGCGCTCAAGCACCGCGTGGGCCTGATCGAGCTGGAGGACGTCGAGGCGGTGCGGGCATGGGCGGTGGAGTCGGGTTTCGCCGACCCGGCGCGCCTGGTGCTGTCCGGCGGCTCCTGGGGCGGCTTCCTGACGCTGCTGGGGCTGGGCACCCGGCCCGAGCTGTGGACGGTGGGCCTGGCGGCCGTACCGGTCGCGGACTACGTGACCGCGTACGGCGACGAGATGGAGGCGCTCAAGGCGCTGGACCGCACTCTGTTCGGCGGTTCCCCCGAGGAGGTCCCGGAACGCTACGAGGCGTCCTCGCCGATCACGTACGTGGCACGGGTCAAGGCCCCGGTCTACATCTCGGCGGGCCTCAACGACCCGCGCTGCCCGATCCGGCAGATCGACAACTACGTCGAGCGCCTGGCGGGCCTGGGCAAGACCCACGAGGTCTACCGCTACGACGCCGGGCACGGCTCGCTCGTCGTCGACGAGCGGATCAAGCAGCTACGACTGGAGCTGGACTTCGTCCGCCGCCACCTCGGCGGCTGAGGCCGCGGCCGGCCCCTCCTCCCCGGTGAGGCCGAGCTCGGCGTCGCGCCGGGTCTCGGCCTCCCGGCGGACCAGCCGGAACCACATGAAGACCACGAAGCCCGCGAAGACGAACCACTCACCGGTGTAGCCGAGGTTCTGGAAGGCCTTGAGGTCCAGGCCGGTGCCGCTCGGCGCGACGGGCGGGACGGCCCGCAGGGGCGCGTGGACGCCCTCGGTCTGGGTGATCCAGGCGCCGTACACCTGGTACGGGACGAGGTTGACCAGGGAGGCCGCGCTGATGATCCCCAGCTGTCCCTCGGGGAGCCCGCCGCGGCCGATCGCGCCGTCGGTGTCGGCGCCCTCGGGTGCCTGCAGGGCCCCGGTGACGGTGACCTCGCCGGCGGGCGCCGCGGGCACGCCGGCGGCGGTCGCGCGGTCCGCGTCGCCGGGCAGCCAGCCGCGGACGACGGGCAGGACGGCCGCGCCGTCGCCGGTGCGCAGCGGGGTGAGCACGTAGTAGCCGGTGCGTCCGTCGAGCTCACGGCCGGGTACGAGGAACTGGTGCGCGCTGTCGTAGCGCCCGGTGGCCCGTACGGTGCGGCCGGCCGTCTCGGTGGTGATCGCGGAGGTCGCCCGCGGCAGCAGCCGCTCCAGCGGGACCGCGTCGCGGGCGGCGGTCGCGGGGGTGTCCTGGGCGGCGCGGTGACTGTCGACGCGGGCCTCGAACCGGCTCAGCTGCCAGCTGCCCATGAACGTGCAGAAGACCACGGCGCACACCATGAAGAGGTGCCCGCCCAGCCAGCGGGGGGACAGCAGGAACCGGTACACGCCGTCAACGGTACGGGGCGCCCGGGCGTCTCCTGGAACCGCCCCCCGCTACTGGGCGGCGACGGCGCCGGTCTTGTACACCGTCCCGGCGCAGGCGCCGTCGATCGTCGCGTTGACGACGGGCGCTCCGGCCTCGGGGGTGTGGCTCAGCACGATGGCCGCCGGGGCGCCCTGGGAGGCACCGTTGTCGCCGGCCGGGGGCGCGGACGCCTCGCCGGTCGGGCTGTCGGTGGCGGTCGCGGTGGGCGTCGGCGTGGACGGGGGCGTGCAGCCGCCCGTGCCGCCCGCGGCCGGGACCCAGGTGAACTCGACGCGGTAGCTCTGCCCGGCCTTGAGGATCAGCGTCCCGAGGGAGTCGGGCAGCGTGGTGCCGTCGTTCGCGGTGTGGTCGACGACGCTGATGCGGGCGGATTCGGCCGCGCCCTGGGCGGCGAAGGTCACCGTGCCGCCGCCGTCGACGGTGCACGAGCGATCAGAGGTGTTCGCCACCTGGAACCAGCCGCTGACCCGGCCCGCGCCGTCGGAGGCGCCCGCGTAGCCGGAGGCTTCGCCCAGGTCGTCGCTGGAGCACAGCGGGGCGTTGGCCGCGAGCGTGTCGGAGGGGTCCACGGCGTCCGAGGACCCGGGCGGGACCTGGGCCTGCGAGCCGCTGGTGCGCGTGGGGCCCTCGTCGGGAACGCCGTCGCCGGCGGTCGGGGTGGGCGTGCCGGCGCCGGCGGCGGGACCGTCCGGGCCGCCGTCGGTGCCGCCGTTGTCCTGGGCGCTCGACGCGTTGGCGGCGCCGGTCTTGGCCGAGCCGGAGATGTTCGCCGCGTGCAGGGCCGCGGGGACCGCCACCAGCGCCAGCAGGCAGGCGGCCGCGCTTCCGGCCAGGAGCTGCCGGCGGTGGGTCCGCCGGGCGGGGACCGCACGGCGCAGATGGTCCAGCGCCTCGTGCCCGGGCTGGATGTCGCTCACCGCGTCGCGCATGAGCCGGCGCAGCGCCAGTTCGTCGGGGCTCAGCTGCTCCTCGGGGCTGCCGCCGTTGATGTCGTTCTCGGGTTCCATACCGCCGGGTGGGGTCGAGTTGGTCATGCCGGGGCCTCCATCGCGACGCGGAGCGCCGCGAGACCGCGCGAGCCGTACGCCTTCACCGAGCCTATGGAAATACCGAGGGTCTCGGCCACTTGGGCTTCGGTCATGTCGGCGAAGTAGCGCAGGACGAGCACCTCGCGCTGCCGGCGCTGCAGTTTGCGCAGGGCGGCCTTCAGCTCGTCGCGCTCCAGCGCCTCGTAGGCGCCCTCCTCCGCGCTCGCCATGTCGGGCATGGGCTTGGAGAGCAGCCGCATGCCCATGATGCGGCGGCGGAGCGCGGAGCGGGAGAGGTTGACGACGGTCTGCCGCAGGTAGGCGAGGGTCTTCTCGGGCTCACGGACCCGCTTGCGGGCCGAGTGGACGCGGATGAACGCCTCCTGGACGACGTCCTCGCAGGAGGCGGTGTCGTCCAGCAGGAGTGCGGCGAGGCCGAGCAGCGAGCGGTAGTGGGCCCGGTAGGTCTCGGTGAGATGGTCGACGGTCGTCCCGACTGACATCGCGCCGTCAGTGTCGCCGCGGTCCGAGGGCGCCTGCACCACAGGCCAGGGCGCGATCACCGGGATGCCGCCGACTGCGCGCGACGGCCGCCGGACGTGCGGGCGCGCCGGAGCGCTGCTCCGCCCCACAAGGGGTCCTTCGATGCCGAGTGCCTCTGCCACGACTGTTGGACACGCGTCCCCCCGTCAGGGTTGTACGCCCGAGGCACCGTTTTTGACGGTGTAGCACATATGCGCATGCGTACCAACTCTTCCCCAATGCCCCTTGTTCCCGGCGCTGTTGCGCCGCGCCCGGCCTGCAGCACAGTAGGGCAGTGCGCTGACACAAGGACGCTCCCTGTGCGTCGCGCGGTTGCGACACACAGGGAGCTGAAATTGTCTGGCGCCTACAGGCTTCCGATCAAGCGGTATAGACCTGGGATTTGGGTCACTCGACCGGAACCGGGGTGATCAGCGGCCCGTTCCTCCGTAGACGACCGCTTCGTCGGTTTCGCTGTCCAGGCCGAACGCGGAGTGCACGGCGCGCACGGCCTCGTTGACGTCCTCGGCGCGGGTGACGACCGAGATGCGGATCTCGGAGGTCGAGATCAGTTCGATGTTGACGCCCGCGTTGGACAGCGCCTCGAAGAACTGCGCCGTGACGCCGGGGTTGGTCTTCATGCCGGCGCCGACCAGCGAGATCTTGGCGATCTGGTCGTCGTAGCGCAGCATCTCGAAGCCGATGCCGCCCTGGACGCGCTTGAGGGCCTCGATCGCCTTCGGGCCGTCGGCCTTGGGGAGGGTGAAGGAGATGTCGGTCAGGCCGGTGGACGCGGCCGACACGTTCTGCACCACCATGTCGATGTTGATCTCGGCGTCGGCGATCGCCCGGAAGATCACGGCGGCCTCGCCGGGCTTGTCGGGCACACCGACGACCGTCACCTTGGCCTCGGATGTGTCGTGCGCGACACCGGAGATGATCGCGTGCTCCATGCCCTTCTGGTCCTCTCGCGGCTCATTGCTGACCCAAGTGCCCTGGAGGCCGGAGAACGACGACCGGACGTGGATCGGGATGTTGTAACGGCGGGCGTACTCCACACAGCGGTGCAGCAGCACCTTGGAGCCGGAGCTGGCGAGCTCCAGCATGTCCTCGGACGAGATCCAGTCGATCTTCTGCGCCTTCTTCACCACGCGGGGATCCGCGGTGAACACGCCGTCGACGTCGGTGTAGATCTCGCACACCTCGGCGTCCAGGGCCGCCGCCAGCGCCACCGCGGTGGTGTCGGAGCCGCCCCGGCCCAGCGTCGTGATGTCCTTGCTGTCCTGGGAGACGCCCTGGAAGCCGGCCACGATCGCGATGTTGCCCTGGTCGAGCGCGGTGCGGATGCGGCCCGGCGTGACGTCGATGATGCGCGCTTTGTTGTGGACGGAGTCGGTGATGACACCCGCCTGGCTGCCGGTGAAGGACTGCGCCTCGTGTCCGAGGTTTTTGATCGCCATCGCCAGCAGGGCCATGGAGATCCGTTCTCCGGCGGTCAGCAGCATGTCGAACTCGCGGCCGGCGGGCATCGGAGATACCTGCTCGGCGAGCTCGATCAACTCGTCCGTCGTGTCGCCCATCGCCGAGACCACGACGACCACCTGATGGCCGCTCTTCTTGGCATCGACGATCCGCTTGGCAACGCGCTTGATGCCCTCGGCATCCGCAACGGAGGAGCCGCCGTACTTCTGCACGACAAGGCCCACGTGCGCTCCTCAAATCCGGTACTGCGTTCGGCTCAGTCTAACGAGCAGGCCGGTACGAACCCCTCAATACCACATGGTGAGACGCCGGGCCCACTCTGCGAGCCATCTGCCCAGCGACACGCCGAGATATGCGCGCCGGGCAGCGTGCTCCCGATCACTACGGCCCCCGGCCGTCCCCCCACGGACACGCGCCCGCCCCTCGGGAGGGGACGGGCGCGGTGGTGTCCTGGGACCGGGGTTCGGGGTTCGGGGTCCGGGTTCAGCGGGTGGGTTCAGCGGGTGGGGCGCAGCCCCAGGGGCTTGGCGATCTCGGCGGCCATCACCCGGCCGGCCTCGGCGGCGAGTCTCTCCTCGTCGTCGGCGCCGTGGTCGGTGTCCAGACCGTCCAGCGCGTCCAGCGGGCTGTCCAGCCGCACGTGGGCGACGAGGGACTGCAGGGCCCGCAGCGAGGCCGAGGCGGTCGGTCCCCAGTTGGACAGGTAGGAGAACTGCCACCACCACAGGGCCTCGCTGACCCGGCCCTCGCGGAAGTGCGCCAGGCCGTGCGCGAGGTCCGTCACGACGTCCGCGAGATCGTCGGAGATCCGGCAGGCCACCGGCGTGCTGCGCGGCACGTAGGGGTCGAAGACCTCGGAGTAGACGTCGATCGGCTCCAGCAGCACCGCGAGCCGCTGGCGCAGCTCGTCGGCGTCCGGCTCCGGGCCGATGTCGGGCTCGTAGCGCTCCTCCGGGACGATGTCCTCGTGCGCCCCGAGGCGGCCGCCTGCCAGCAGCAGCTGGGAAACCTCCAGCAGCAGGTAGGGCACCGCGCTGTCGGGGTCGTCGCCCTTGGCGACCTCCCGTACCGACAGGATGAAGCTCTCGATCTGGTCCACGATCGAGGAGGCGAAGTCGTCGGGGTCCAGGGCGTTGTCAGACATCAAGCAGCCGCCTTCCTTCAAAAGCCCGGCCGAGCGTGACCTCGTCGGCGTACTCCAAGTCGCCGCCGACCGGCAGACCGCTCGCGAGACGGGTGACCTTCAGTCCCATCGGTTTGACCATGCGTGCGAGATACGTGGCCGTCGCCTCCCCCTCGAGGTTGGGGTCGGTGGCCAGGATCAGCTCGGTGACGCTGCCGTCCGCGAGCCGCGCCAGCAGCTCCCGTATGCGCAGGTCGTCCGGGCCGACCCCCTCGATCGGGCTGATCGCGCCGCCGAGCACGTGGTAGCGGCCGCGGAACTCGCGGGTCCGCTCGATCGCGACCACGTCCTTGGGTTCCTCGACCACGCAGATGACGGCCGGGTCGCGGCGCGGATCACGGCAGACCCGGCACTGGTCGGCCTCCGCGACGTTGCCGCAGACCGCGCAGAACCGGACCTTCGCCTTGACCTCGCTCAGGGCGTGCGCGAGCCGCCGGACGTCGGCGGGATCTGCCTGCAGGATGTGGAAGGCGATCCGCTGCGCGCTCTTGGGACCCACGCCGGGCAGCCTGCCCAGCTCGTCGATCAGGTCCTGAACCACGCCCTCGTACACGCTGTGCCCTCTTCGTTCGTCGCCTGGACTAGAAAGGAAGGCCGGGGATGCCCCCGAGCCCCTGGGCGAGCGGGCCGAGCTTGTTCTGCTGCAGCTCCTGCGCACTCGCGGTCGCGTTGTGCACGGCGGCGACGACCAGATCGGCCAGCGTCTCCGTGTCCTCAGGATCGACCGCCTTGGGGTCGATGACCAGACCCCGCAGCTCGCCGGCTCCGGTCACGGTCGCCTTCACCAGGCCACCACCGGCCGTACCTTCGATCTCGGTCTCGGCGAGCTCCTGCTGGGCCGCCGCGAGGTCCTGCTGCATCTTCTGTGCCTGCTTGAGCAGCTGCTGCATATTGGGCTGACCACCACCGGGGATCACGGTCTCGCTCCTGCCTCACGACGTCGGTTGTGCGGGTAGGGCGAGCCTACGTGCTCGGGCGCCCGCTCGCGCTACCCGTACGAGGGAACGAGCGGCGCGCGTCGCCCGTTCCGCCCCGGCCGTGCCGTTCCCCACAGCAGGAACGGGGGCGCCGCGGCTACTCGTTGGCGATCTCCTCGATCAGGGTGGCGCCCAGTTCGCGCACGATGAGGTCGTGGCCGCTGAGCGCCGTCTCGTCCAGGTCCGGGTCGTCGTCCTCGGGCATGTCGTACTCGATGGGCGGGGGCTCTTCGGCGACGGGAGGGTACGCGGACGCCGCCGGCGCCGCGTTCACCGCGGCACGGGCCGCGGCCGCGGGCGGCGACGGAGGCGCCGGGGGCGGGCCCGGGTGCGGGGACTGCTGGTGCGGTTGTGGCTGCGGCTGCGGCTGCTGCTGCTGCTGCTCGGACGGTGCGGGAGACACGGGGGCGGGACGGGGCCCGCCGGAGCCACCGCCCGGCCCCATGGGACCGCCGCCGCCTCCGGGGCCGCCGCCCGGGCTGACGATCGCCTCGATACGCCACTGGACGCCCAGGGCCTCGCTGATCGCCTGCTTGAGCACTTCCTCGTGGCCGCGGTTGGCGAAGCTGTCGCGGGCGCCGGGGTTGTCGAAGCCGATCTGCAGCGTCGAGCCGTCGAAGCCGACGAGCCGGGCGTTCTGGTCGAGCAGTATCCAGGTCACCTTCCGCAGCCGCTTGACCGCGTCGAGGACGGTCGGCCACATCTGGTGGACGCGTGACGCGTCGCCGATGGGCTGTGCGGTCGGTGCGGCCGGCGCGGAGGCCTGCGTCGGGGCGGGGCCCTGCGCGGGCGGGGCCGCGGGGGCGGACGAAGCGGCCGCAGGCGCCGCCGATGCCGCGGTGGGCCAGGCTCCAGGACGCGCCCCGCCACCGGGGGCGGTGGCGCTCGGCCACGCGCCGGGAC
>NZ_JARAVM010000041.1:0-71244 GCF_033792735.1 Streptomyces sp. PA03-3a | reverse complement strand
CACGACCTCCGCCGCCACATCCTCCATCCGCTCCTGCGGGCGCGTGGCGAACTCCAACTGCTCCCTCTGCAGCTCCGCCTCGAACACCTCGCCGCACACCCCGCGCTCACGACGCGCCGACGCCAGCACCGCCGCCGACAACGCCCGCGGCTCCCCGGACTCCGCGTCCAGCAGCAGGAGCTCCTCCTCCACACCCACCGTGCGCATCGAGCCACTCCGTTTCCGAAACCGCCCGGTGACCTCAGGCGACACCACGCGTCGGCTTCGCCGTCCGAAGGCCGCGACCACCCGCGACACCACCCGTACATCTGCTTCCCCGCGCCCGCGCGTCGATGCCCACCCTCGCTCTCCTCAGGCCCGACCGAGGCGTCGTCGAGGGGCTCACGTCCAGCGACGCCCGTGCACCCTGCGCGAGGCCGCCGTGAATGGCTTCTTTTCGAGCTTTCAAGCAGAACTGGGCATCTCGATATGCTGAGGAAATGGAGAAGGGCAAGAGCGACGACTGGCTGACGGACGACGAGCAGCGGGCCTGGCGCACGTACGTGGACGTCGGCACTCTGCTGCTCAACCAGCTCGGACGGGATCTGGAGCCGTTCGACCTGACCATCAACGACTACGAGATCCTCGTGAACCTCTCGGAGTCGCCCCAGCGCCGCATGCGGATGAGCGATCTGGCCCGCACCACCCTGCAGTCCAAGAGCCGGCTGTCCCATCAGATCAGCCGCATGGAGAAGAGCGGCCTGGTCCGCCGGGAGAACTGCGAATCCGACCGGCGCGGGCTGTTCGCCGTCCTGACCGAGGAGGGCTGGGAGACCATGCGCAGGGTCGCCCCGCACCACGTCACCGCCGTACGGGAGCACTTCATCGACCTGGTCCCCACCGACGACCAGGCGGCCCTCCGCAAGGCCCTCACCCCGGTCGTCGAGCACCTGCGCGCGGCGCGCGGCAGGATCTGAGGGGCGCGCTCGCGTGACGAATAGCCGCATAAGCGGCGTTTCGGAGACACAGCCCGGGGCAGGCGTCGCATCGAGGGGGGTTTCCCGTGAGTGCTAGGGAGTCGACCCCATGTCAACAGGGACACTTCTGGCGATCATCATCCCCGTGGTGGTGATACTCGCCCTGATCGCGGTCGCGTCCACCCTTTTCATCCGGCACCAGCGCCTGAAGAACCGCTTCGGCCCGGAGTACGACAGGACGGTGGAGAGCTCCGACAGCCGCATGGATGCCGAGCGCGACCTCGCCGCACGCGCCAAGCGTCACGACTCGCTGGACATCAAGCCGCTGCCGAGCGGTGTCCGTGACCGCTACGCGCGGGAGTGGACCAGCGTCCAGGAGGAGTTCGTCGACCGGCCCGAGGACGCCGTGCACGACGCCGACAGCCTCGTGGTCTCCCTGATGCACGACCGCGGCTACCCGACCGAGGACTTCGACCAGCGGGTCAAGGACCTGTCGGTGGAGCACGGCCGGACCCTGGACCACTACCGGGCGGCTCACGAGGTCAACGACCTCAGCACCCGGCACGAGGCCACCACGGAACAGTTGCGCGGGGCGATGGTCCACTACCGCGCCCTGTTCGACGAGCTGCTCACCGACGGCGGCGGGCGGCGCCACGCCCGGGCCTGACCAGCGCCCGGGACGCGGAACCCGCAACACCCATCCGAAAGGCGGAGAAACGATGGAACGCGAGCGCGTCTCCCGCGGAAGCGGTCTGGCCACCGAGGACCTCGCAGAGACCCACGCGCCTCCCGGCACCCCGCAGGACCGCCCGGAGGCGGCCTCCAGGGCACCGGAATACCCCGGCGAGAGCACCGGGTCACGGGGCGAGCCGCCGCCTGACGAAGCGGTCGGCGCCCCCACCGGGGACAAGGCCGCGGACGAGGCCCCACAGCTGCTGGGCTCCGCGGACCAGGAGGACTTCCGCACCCGCTGGCAGCAGATCCAGAGCGAGTTCGTCGACGACCCGCGCGACGCCGTGCACGCCGCCGACGAGTTGGTCGCCGACGTCATGCAGAAGCTGGCGTCGACCTTCGCCCAGCACAAGCAGGGCCTGGAGGGCCAGTGGACCCGCGGCGAAGAGGTGAACACCGAAGAGCTGCGCACGGCGCTCCGGCGCTACCGCTCCTTCTTCAACCGCCTTCTGTCCACCTGACTACGGCGGGGCGCCGGCCCGCACTGCGGGTGGCGCCCCGCCCGCCGGTGCCGAGGCCGCGCGCCGCCTAGAAGTCCTCCAGGCCGGTGCCCCGCCGCTTCTCGTGCGGCGGCATCTTCGTCCGCTCCGAGTCAGGCCGCTCTTCGTCCGCGGAGCGGCCGTCTTCTGCCGGTTCCCGCTCCCGCTCCGGCTCCGGCTCCGGCTCCTCGCGAGTCTCCTTCCACGGCTGTCCCATGAGTGGCCTCCTCTCGGGCGAGGGCGCTGGGGCTCAGCCACCAGCTGCGAACAATGAACGTCATGCCCCGTACGCCCGACCATAGACACGTGATCCGAAGATGTGCCACGGGGCCGAAGTGGGTCCTGTGACCCGTGGGGCGCAAGGGACCGATGCCCGTCGCGCGGCGCGGCGGAGACAGCCACACCCGACGCCCTGTCGCGGCTCCCGGTCAGTCCGTGACGATCCGGCTCTCGACGCCGGGGAGCCCCTTGTCCCACCAGTGTCCGTAGCGCCGGTAGACGGCCGGGTCGCGGTCGGCGAGCAGTGCCCTGAGCCTGGCCGCCTCCTCGGCCAGGCCGTCCCAGGCGGCTTTGCCGAGCTTGCGGAAGGCGGTCAGTTCCACTCCCCCGTCCACCGCCCGCCACACCCCGGCGACCAGCCCGTCGACGAGCAGGCAGGGCAGGGTGTCCCCGTTCCGCCGGTCCTCGGGCGCGAAGTCGCGTACGCGGTTCCACAGCGCCAGGTACGGGGAGGCCGGAGCCTGCGCCTGCAGCGCGCAGAGCCGGCGGACGGCCTCGGCCACGTCGAGGCTCCGGCGTTCGAGCAGGAGTTGGCGGTCCAGCGTGGCGAGGGCGAGTTGCCGCGCGGTCGGGCTCATGGCCGGATCATGGCCACCCCGGTCCGACAGGGCTTCGCGATCGCCGCCTCGAATTCGGCGTGCATGGTGGCACGAGGGCGGGGCACACGCGGGGTCAGGAGGTTGTAGACATGGTTCCTTTGCTGCTTGTCCTGCTGCTGGCCCTGATCCTCTTCGGGGCGGGCTTCGCCCTCAAGGCGCTGTGGTGGATCGCCGTCATCGTCCTGGTGGTGTGGCTGCTCGGCTTCGTGTTCCGGGCCGCCGAGGGAGGCGGGCGCCGCCGCTGGTACCGATGGTGACCTGACGTTCGCTCGCAGCATGCCGGGGCGCCGGCCGCGATCCGCGGCCGGCGCCCCGCTCGTCGTGGGCATCATCCAGCGTGGGCGTGATCCGGTCAGCTCTCGTGCGGCACGGGTCCCCGGCGTTCGACGGGGTAGACGCGGGCACAGATGGCCGGAGCAGCCCGGCCCGCGCGTGGCCAGGAGACGCCGATGAGGGAGGACTGCCGGCTCACCGGCCGGGAGCGGATGGCACTCGACGGGATCGAACGACTGCTCCGTCACGAGGACCGGGCCCTTGCCCGGCGACTGCGCACCATGCGCCTGCGCACCCCCCTGCGGGAGACCGCGGCGCGGTTCGCCCGGTGGCCGCGCGCCCTGTTCGTGACCTTCCTGGCCGGCGGCACCCTGGCCCTGTTGCTGTCGGCCACGCTGACCACGTCGCCACCGCTGGTCTGGGTCGGCGCGGCCTCATGGATCATCACGCTGCTCACCGCCACCTGGCCGGTCGCGAGCGGCGGGCGCGCACGGCGGAGGCGTCGGGTCGCCTGACGCGACTTCAGCGGGACGGTGAGCGCGGGGCGAGAGCCGCGAGAGCCACGGCCGCGGCCACTCCGGCCCAGGCGAGGGGGCCGAGCGGAGTACAGCCGAAGAACTGGCTCACACCCGGGGTCTGGATGACGGCGATGAGCGCCGCTGCCGAGCCGAGCACCGTGAGCCACACCAAGGGGCTGTGACGGCGGCCGGTCACGGTCTGGGTGAGTTGGGCCCCCACCACACCGCACAGCGCCATGGTGCTGGTGCGCCGGGCGCTGCCCGGCGTGACGGTGCCGACCAGCCAGGCGGCCGCGGCTCCGAGGGCGGTGACGATGCCGCGATGCCGAATCCGGTGGGCCAGAGGTGCGCCGAGGGTCCCCAGGCCCAGCGGGGCCGTACCGGTCCGCGCTCCCCGCCCTTCCGTCCCGGTCCCGTCCGTTCCGGCAGCCGTGCCCGTGGCGCCCTGCGGAGTCACGGCGACCGCCATCGCGGGGAACATGTCGGTGAGCAGGTTGACCAGCAGGAGTTGCCTGGTGGAAAGCGGTGACGCGCCGGAGATCGCGGTCCCGAGCAGGGAGAAGCCGATCTCGCCGGCGTTGCCGCCGATCAGGACGGTCAGCGCGTCGGCGACGCTGTGCCACAGGGCGCGCCCCTCGGCGACCGCCTCTATCAGCGCCGAGAGTTCGTCATTGACGATGACGAGGTCCGCGGCGTTGCGCGCGGCCGCGGAGCCCCGCACGGCGATGCCGACACCGACGTCCGCGGCCCTGATGGCGGCCGCGTCGTTGGAGCCGTCACCGACCATGCCGACGACCCGCCCGGATTCCCTGAGGGCCTCGACGACCTGCAACTTCTGCTCGGGCGCCACACGGGCGACGACGCCGCAATCACGGACGAGCGAGGCCCGGCCCGTGCGGTCACGGGTGGCGAGTTCGTCTCCCGTGACCACGGAGACGTCCGTGGACCAGCCGAGCGCTACGGCGACGGCCCTGGCGGTCTCGGGGTGGTCGCCGGTGAGCATCACCGGCCGCACACCCGCCTCACGGAGTCCGGAGATCAGCGGTGCCGCGTCCGAACGGGGCGTGTCGGCCAGGGCGATGAAACCGGACAGCTGCAACCGGTACTGCTCCAGCGAGCTTTCGAGCGCACCCGCGAACTCGCCGGCCTGCAGGCGATATTCCGCCACGGCCAGTACGCGCAGGCCCTCGGCAGCCAGCACCCGCGCCGTCTCGGTCGCGGTGCCGTCCGCGTCGGGGCAGAGGGGCAGTACCACTTCCGGTGCGCCCTTGACGACCAGAAGCGGGGTGCCCTCCGCGTCGTGCCCGGTGGCCGAGGCGTAGCCGCGGGAGGCCTGGAAGGGCTGGGTGTCGGCGGGGGTCCAGTGCGGGTCGTCGCCGGCCGCGTCGAGGACGGCCCCGTCGGTGGCGTGGGCGTGGACGCCGTGGTCCTCGCCGACCTGGGGGCAGGTCCTGGCGGCCTGCCGCAGGATTTCGCGGCCCTCCTGGGAGTCGTTCTCGTGGGCACCGCCGTCGGGGGCGGCGGTGCGGACCACGCGGAGCCGGTTCTCGGTGAGGGTGCCGGTCTTGTCGAAGCACACCGTGTCCATCCGCCCGAGTGCCTCCAGGGTGCGCGGGGTGCGCACGAGCACGCCGTGGGCGGTCAGCCTGCGGGCGGCGGCGAGTTGGGCGACGGTCGCGGTGAGCGGCAGCCCTTCGGGTACGGCCGCCACGGCGACGGCCAGCCCGCCGGCCACGGCCTGCCGCACGGGCGTGCCGCGCAGCAGCGACAGTCCGGTCACCGCGGCGCCGCCGGCCAGGGTGAGGGGCAGCACCGTGGAGGTCAGTTCACGGAGCCGGGCCTGCACACCGGGCGCCGGCGGCATCCGCGCGGCCAGGTGGGCGGCTCGGCCCGCCTCGGTGTCGTCCCCCGTGTCGACCACCACGGCGCGTCCCCGGCCCGCCACCACGGTCGCGCCCTGGAAGACCATGCAATGGCGGTCCGGGACCGGCACTCTGGGGGTCGGCTCGGTCTGCTTGAGCGTGGGCAGTGACTCCCCCGTCAGGGAGGACTCGTCGACCTCCAGATCCTCGGCCACGAGCAGCCGCGCATCAGCGGGGACCACGTCTCCGGTCTGGAGCTCGATGATCTCCCCGGGGGTGAGCCGTCCGGCCTCGACGGTGCGGGTGTCGCCGGTTTCGGGGTCGACGACCCGGCGCGCCTGCTGACGCTGGGTCACCGCCAGGGAGGCCAGAGCCTGTTCGGCGCGCAGCCGCTGGATGCCGCCGACGAGCGCGTTGATGCCCATCGCGCCCGTGACGAGGAAGGCGTCGACGGCCGAGCCCAGCAGTGCGGAGGCGGTGGCCCCCACGGCGAGCACGGGCGTGAGCGGGTCGTCCAGTTCGGCGCGTACCGCGCCGACCAGACGCCCCGTCAGCCGCAGTGGAACGGCGGCGGGTGACGCGGCCACGGACCGGCCGAGACGCCCGGCCGCCGACGTTGCGCGCGTCGACTCCTCGTGGAGGTCGCGCTCCGCCTCGCGCAGCCGGTCGAGAACTTCTCGGGGTTCCAGGGCGTGCCAGGGCACGCGCGGCCGCGGCCGGGGCACGTCGCGGCGCAGGACGCGCCGGGCGCCGCGCCAGCCGTCGACGAGGGCGGCCGCGGTCGCGGCGTTGACCGGACTCAGTCGCAGTCCCACGCGCCACGCGGCACGACGTCCTCGCGAGCCACGGGTGAGCACCATCAGTTCCGAAAGCGCCGCTCCGGCCTCGGCAAGGACCTTGGCGTGCCGGGCGGCCGCCCGGGAACCCGGTACGGCGGCCAGCAGCCGCCAGACCCCGGAGAGGTCGTCCAGGACCAGGGCGTCCGCCGCCCACAGGACGGCGCTGCCCGGGTCGACGACGGTCACGGCCACGTCGCTGCTCAGCAATCCCGTGGGCACGTCGTCGTCGGCCCCGGACCCGGCCGCCACCCGCGCGACGGTGAGCACGGCCCTTCGACATTGACGGAGTCGGCGCACCGTATCGGTCAAGGATGCCTCAGCCGGTACCAGTTGGTCGGCGAGCGCGCCGAACTCGCCCAGCGTCCCGTCGTCGGCGACGACGACGTGCAGACCTGCCCGGCGGGCCGCGTCGAGAACCGCCTCCGCCAGCGGGTCGACCTCGCGGGCGACGAAGACGGTGCCCACCTCGCGGTTGTCGTCGTCGAGGGCGGTCATCCGCCCCGTGCGGGTCCCCGGTGCGCTTCCTGCCGCGGCTCGCAGGCGCACCTCCGCCTCGTCCTGCCGCTTCTCGTCCAGCTGCTTCTCGTCCTGCGCCCGCAGCGTGGCCGAGGCGGCGTGCCAGAGGCGGTCGTGGTCCCAGCCGTCGCCGAGAGGGCTCGCTTCCGTCAGGGTGCGCCTGCGGCCGCTGAGCACGGAGTGATGCAGGACGACGGTGTCCACCAGTTCCAGTTGCCGGATCCGCTCCAGATCGCGCACGAGCACCCTGCGACGGGCCAGGCCGGTGCCGAGAGCGGCGGTGAAGGCGACGGGCCCGTAGCGTGCCGCGCGCGGGGCGGCGGCCAGGACCGCCTCGGCGGCCTCGGCGCCGTCGCGGGTGAAGGCGAGCGTCGCCACGGCCCCCAGCAGTCCTCCGGTGACGGCCTGGTCGGCGTACTGCTGGGCCGGCACCACATGGAGGCGGGGCCGCCGCACCTGTGGCGTCGGAAGGCTGTGCCGGTCGGGGTCGCACAGGCGGTCGTGGACCTCGTCGAACAACGCGGCCCTCGTGACCGATTCGAGGAGCTGACCGGCACGCAGGGACGCGTCCAGCACGAGAGCCGTCGGGGACTGCCCGAAGCCGTGCGCGGCCGCGTAGGCGACGGAGAGGAGGGCGTCGGCGGTCGGTTCCCCGAGCCTGTGCCGGAGCCAGCCGCGCGGTCGTGAGTCCTCGCGCAGTGCAGTGACGGCGGCCGTCACCAGGCGCGGGGACGGGCGCAGCCGCAGGACCCGCGCGGTCGTCGCGGTGGCGACGCCCGCCATGTCGCAGCACAGCGCGGTGGCATGCACGCGGGCACTGCCGGCCTGGCCGGGATGGTCGTGATCCAGTGCCGGTTCCTCGGGCTGTTCCAGCTGCTGATCGGCGGCCAGCCCGGCCGCCCGGGCCGCCACCTTGCCAGCGACCGCGTCCTCGGCCAACTGCACCACCAGCGACTCCAGGCCGCCGTCCCAGTAGGCCGCCAGCACGTCGGGATGCTCAGCCAGTGACACCGCGACCCTACGGGCCGCCGACTCCAACTGCCTTCGGTCGAGTACCGCTCCGCGGCGCGGCCGCAGCGGGACGTGCAGGCGGTGTGCGCCGACCCAGCGGCGTCCAGGGGTCATCGCCTGTTGTGTCGCCCGCCCGAGGCGCACGGCACCGCGGGAGGCGGCAACGGCGCTGCGCAGTGCCGCGCGTGCGCCGGCGTCCGCCAGTGGGAGCACATGGCGCGCGACGTCGCCGGGAGCGGTAGCGGCCAGCCGCAGGCCCGCGGCGGGAAGTCCGATCAGCAGCCCCAACCCCGTCGCCGCCCTCATGTGGCGGAGGCCTTCGCCTTCTTCTTGCCTTGCTTCGCCTTGATCTTCGCCTTGCTCGGCCCGCCCTCGGGAACCGGCAGCTCATCGGGTCCGGTCATCGCGTCCGGTCCCTTCTCGGCGAGGGGCGCCTCGTGGGTCTCGGCTGCGGACATGTGGCCCTGCGCGTGCGGCGCGGCCGGTATCCGTGTCTCCGGCGGGACCATCGTGTCCTGCAGGTCCGGCACGTCCTGGCGGGCCTGTGCCTCGGCCTGGTCCTGGACCATCGCCTGCGCGCGCGAACGCTGCTGCGTCAGCCACACGGCGGCGGCTCCCGCGGCCGCCACCGGCCACTCGACGACTCCGGCGACGCCGAGCAGCCCTGCCCCGGTGTAGGCGGCCACCCGTCGTGTTTGCGGCGAGACCACCCCTACCTTGTCCAGTACACCGTCGAACGCCCCTTTGACGGCCTCGGCTCCCGGCAGCCTCTGCGCCGTCGACCTCATCGTGTCCAGAGGGTGCGACACGGCCTCCATCACGGCTGAGGAAGAATTACGACCACTTTCACCCATTTTTATCACCTCATATACGTGCTGCCCAGAAAAGCGGAGCCGAACAGTCCGGTCTCGGCGGACGGCGGTGAGGGCGCACGATGGACGGACAGACACCGATCCGTCTCTGCGGAGGCACGCCATGGCGGCCGAGAACCGTGTCCGCTTGATCGTCTTCGACGTCAACGAGACCCTCGCGACCTGACGCCCCTGGGCGGGCGCTTCGAGGACATCGGCGTTTCCCAGGACGTCCTGCCCACCTGGTTCGCCGCCGTGCTGCGCGACGGCTTCGCACTCACGGCCGCCGGCGGATACGCGGACTTCGCGGAGATCGCGACGGAGAACGTCCGCGCGCTGCTCACCGCATCGCCGGACTGGAGCGGCGACGCGGAGGACGCCGCACGCCACGTGGTCGAAGGCTTCGCCGAACTCGCCGTGCACCCGGACGTACCCGACGGCGTCCAGGAACTTCGCGCCGCCGGCTACCGGCTGTTCACCATGACCAACGGCTCGGCGGCGACCACCCGGCGACTGCTGGACGGTGCCGGCTTGCTGGGGCACTTCGACGCCCTGCTGGACGTCTCGGGGCCCCGGTGCTGGAAACCCGCGCGGGCCGCGTATCGCCACGCCACCGACCGGGCCGGCGTGCGGCCCGAGGAGGCGCTGCTCGTCGCTGCCCACCCATGGGACGTGGACGGTGCTCGGCGGGCCGGGCTCGCGGGCGCCTGGCTGCACCGGGACACTGCCCACTACCCCGCTGTCATGACCGGTCCGGACCGTGAAGCGGCGAGTCTTCCGGATCTCGCCCGGGCCCTCGGCAAAGCGGCCCGCTGACGGCGCGGCCCGGGTCCGCTCAGGGTCGCGCCCCGGCGACCTCCTCGGCCACGTGGCGGTCCAGCGCGGCGCGCACCAGGGCCGCCGCGAAGACCGCGTACGCGGCCTCGGGCACCAGGGCGGCCAAGTCCTCCGGCCGCGCCGGAAGCCCGAGCCGTTCCGCGCCCTTGAGCGCCTTGGCGTCGAAGAGCGGGCCCGCCTCCGGCCAGACCGCCTGCACCTCGCGCAGGAAGATCTCCACCCCGACGGGTCCCAGCCCGGGAACCTCGCGCAGGGCACGGCGGATCGCGTCCGGGTCCCCGTCCGCCTCGTCCCGCAGGCGGCGGAGGTCGCCTCCGTAGCGGTCCAGGAGCAGTCGCGCGCCGTCCCCGAGTTGCGTCGCCGTCCGCTCGTCGTAGCGCCGGTAGTGGCCCCGGCCGAGCGCGTCGACCCGCTGCTGCCAGGTGGCGTCGCGCATCTTGCGGGGGTCGCGCATCCCCGCGGCGAACAACTCGTGCGCCGCGGCGGTGGCCACGGACGCCTTGATGCGGGCGCTGAGCAGGCACGCTGCCACCAGCACCTGGTACAGGGGCTGGGGTGTGTTCCTCAGCTTGATGCCGGCGTCCTCGGCGTAGGTGTGGCCCTCCTGGTCCAGCAGGGCCTTGACCGTGGCCTTGTCCCTCACGGTGTCCTGGTCCCGGGTCGTCCCGGTCATCTCACATCACCTTCTCGGCGAATCGCAGGTCCCTCCGCGGGGACTGCTACCCGGTGTGCAGCCGGTAGACGGCGAAAGCGCGATCGATCACGGGCTGCGCCACGTTGCGTACGCGTACGCCCCCCGCCGTCATGCCCCGCTCGACTCCCCGGTGCGCGTGGCCGTGCACGGCCAGGTCGGCTCCGCCCTCGTCGATCGCCTCCGCAAGCAGGTAGCTGCCGAGGAACGGGTGGATCTCCGGAGGTTCCCCGGCGAGGGTGTCGGCAACGGGCGAGAAGTGCGTGAGCGCCACGCGTACCGTGTGCGCGTCCCGCGGCAATTGCTCCAGCGACGTGCGCAGACCCGTCGCACAGCGGCGCGTCAGTGCCACGAAGGCCTTCATCTCGGGCTCTCCGAACTCGCCGGCGCTCCGCCCGGCGAAGCCGCCGCCGAAGCCCTTGGTACCGGCGACGGCCAGTCGCGCCCCGCCGAGGTCGACGACCGTGCCCTCGCCCTCAAGGACGGTCACCCCCGCAACGGTCAGCACGGCCGTGACCTCCGACTCCTGGTCGCTGTGGTAGTCGTGGTTCCCCAGCACGGCCACGACGGGAACCGGCAGCCCCGCGACCTCGCCCGCGACGACCTCGGCCTCCTCCACGGTGCCGTGGCGGGTGAGATCACCGGCGAGCAGCAGGACGTCGGCGCACTCCGGCAGGCATTCGAAGGCGGGCCGGAGCGAGCCACGGCTCTCCCGGCCCAGATGGATGTCACCCACGGCCGCCACGCGGATCACGGCAGTTCCTCGGCGTGGTCGGGGGCTTCGGCGCCGGTGATCCGCAGGTCGCAGACCACGGGAGTGCTTCCGGACTCGTCCTCGGCGATCCGCACGACCGCGGCGAGCGCCGGCGCGTCCGGCACGCTGCCCGACAGCACCACGGCCCCGCCGCGCTCCTCGACGCGAACGCCCAGTTCGGCCACCTCGTCGTCGGCCAGCCGCCGGCGCAGACGCTCGATGAAGTAGTGGTCCGCGGTCATGACGGGGCCTCCCGGGGGTCGACGACACCGAGTCGTTCGAGGAGGTACAGGAACGCGTCGGGCATCGGCTCGGACTGGTACCGGTCACGTATGAGGCTCCAGTCGATGCGCTCCCGCAGGGTCCTGGCCAGCGGCAGCAGCGCGCCGAAGTCGCAGTGCTGCTCGGTCAGGGCGCCGAGGAGGGTGCTCAGCAGGTCGGTCGGCGGCAGGACGGGCATGCGTACGGAGTCCACGGGCAGCACGGGGGCGCTGCGCAGCAGTTCGCCGGTCACAGGACGGCGCCCGAGTTCGAAGATCAGGTCGATGTCCTCACCGTCAGCCCGAGCCTTGACCAGCCAGTCCTCCGGCGCCGGGACGGCCTCGACGCCGTCGGCGGCCAGAGCCGCCAGCACCGCCTCCACGTCCTCGCGCCGGACGCAGAAGTCGGTGTCGTGCTGCAGACTGCCCGGCACGCCGTGTGCGTACGCGGCGACGCTCCCGGTCAGCGCGAACGGGAGGCCCGCGGCCTTCAGCACGGCGGCCACGCGCTTGGTGGTCTGCAGGATGGCCTGGGTGTGGTCCGTGGGCAGTGGCGGCGCCGTCACGGTCCCGGCGGGCGGGTTGGTGGCGTCGTCGTTCATGAGCGGGCCTCCGTCCTGACGGACCCGTCGGCTCTGCCCTCGCGGGCACAGCGGTACGTGCTCCTCCGGGCACGTACCCGCGCCTGGCCAGGGCACGCCTCGGGCTGCTCAGGCACGTGGCGGGCGGCCGGTGCGGAGCATTCGCAGGACGGCTCGCTCCGCGGGGCCGTGGGTGGCCGGGACTCCGTAAGAGCCCTGGTCGCCCATCTCGGGCACGGCCGCCGCGATGGTCACGCCTTCCTCGTAGAGCTCCACGACCCGGGGGTTGATGTACGAAGCGCGGCATACGGCCGGGGTGTTGCCGAGGTAGTCGGAGACCTCTCCATTAAGGAAGCCGTCGTGTCGCCGCCTGGCGTGCGGGCCGCTTCATCAGCGGTGCGGGCGCGTCGGGCCTGTCGCTGAGCTCCGGTCACCCGGTCTCAACCCTCGAGTCCCGGCATGGACCGCCCGTTGTGCAGGGTGTCCGTGGTGGATCCGGGCCCACTACGCCCACACCGGCCGCACCCCCCGTCGACCGGGTCTCGTGCGCCAGGCGCCGTTCCGGCGGGGTCCGGGCGTCAGAGGGAACACTTTTCGCTGCTCGTGCCGCGCAATCCCACGGGCGGCTGCTGCTTCGTCATCCCTCGACCGTGCGCGGCTCGGCTGATCGCCGCATCCTGGCCTGCACGCGGGTCAGGATTCCCCGTCGCGCTTTTCGGGTCGGTGTGTCTCCAGGCCCTCGATGGGATTGCCGGCCAGGGTGCCATGCTCGGCGGAATAGCCTTCGGCGCCGGAGGCGGAGCCGCGAACCACCCGCTCGTGCGCCTGGTCCTCCTTACCGGTTCCCGCACCCGATGCCTTGGCGGCGGATTTCGCCGTTTCCTTGTCCGGTTTCTTGACCATGGCCGATCTCCTCACTCTGCCGTCGTCCCTTTCACGGTGACGACTGGACAGGTCGCACCTGCCCGGAGCGCGTATGACGAAACGCTCTGCGGACGTCTCATCGCTGGTGTGGACCCCTCACCACATGCGGCGCGAACGGAGAGGTGCGTCGGACGGGCAGCAGGGCGAAGAGCGCTTCACTCGGGACGCGGTTGCCCGCTTTCGGAATGGGCGCGGCCTCCCAGCCCGGGCGCGGGGGAGAAATCAGTTCAGGGCAAGGTGTTTCGGGGGGCTTGCGTTCGTAGGGGTGTCCCATGGTCCGCCTCCTGGGTCTCGCCTGTCCAGGGAAAAGACAATAAGAGCTTAGGCATGTCGTCCGGACGCGGAAAAGGCCGCGCTTCTTCGCGGATATGTTTTGCCGCGTCGGGACGGGCAAGGTGTGCAGTGCCGCCCGTCCGCATGTGCGCAACGGCTCGCGCATTCGAGTTCGCCGAATGGGCCGAGCAGGCGCGAAGGACTCCGAAGGAGTGACCCCAGATGCCCGCCGGGTCGAGCCGCAAGCGTGAGCCGGAGTACGTGGGTGACGCCGACCGACCGCTCGGTGCGCTCATCCTCGCCGAGCCGCTGTACTCCGGCAGCGAGCGGGCCCGGGATGCCACCGAAGGGTGACAGCGCGGTGCCCCCCGCATGCCGGGTGATCGTCTATCCGCCGTCGGAGACGGGCGGACGTCATGTGCGTGTCGACGGGGAGATTCTCGGCGTCGCCTACGACATGCGCGATTTCCTGGAGTTCCTCCGGCGGACCGGTATCGATCCCCTCAGGGTGAGCGTGACCGATTCCGACCTCGTCGAATGGCGCGGCGCAGGTCCGTCGGTGTGGCGTCGCCGTCCCCGCGGCCCCCGGGGGCCCGTTGCCGGCCACGGACCGGGACGGGCACAAGCAGAGGACGTTCTCCCGCCGCCTCACGCGGACATGGTCGACGTGACCCTGGACGGCCCTTTGGAGCAGGTGTCGCGCCTCCGGGCGTGGATCGAGAGCCGTGCGGCGATCGGCAGCAGCATGCTCATGGAACTGCCGGACGGCAGGGTCCGCTGCCGGATTCATCTCCTCACCACCGACGATGACGGCGGTTCGGTGTAGCGCGTGTCGAACCCCACGCCTTCCCGGCCGGCGCCGGCACATGCGCCGGCGTGAGGGCGCGTTGCCTCGTGGGCCTCTCGCCCGCCCCAAGCCGAGCCACTGAGGATCGAGCCCAGAACGACACGGCAGCCGGGTGCGACGCGGTGATCACCGGCTCGGTGGGGACACCGCGAGGCGGTTCCCGTCGAAGTCTGTTCTGTGCCGTGCCCGCGCGATGCGCCGACGGACTCGCTTCTCGTCGGCGCCGACGACGGGAGCCCAGGTGATCACGTCCTTCGCCTCCCCCCGGGCGTGGAGCCGGTCGGAGACCCGCTGCCATGTGCCGTCCCTCTGCCAGCGGCGGAACAGGTCGTACACCCGGCCCCACGGACCGTACCTCTCGGGCACGTCCCGCCAGGGCACACCGGTACGGACCTGGAACCGTATGCCGTCGATCAACTGCCGCCGGGTCCATGTCGCCGGCCGACCCACCTTCTTGCGCACGGGCAGCAGCGGCTCCAACAACGCCCACTGCTCGTCCGTCAGATCTCCACGAGCCACGAATCAAGATCATTTCATACCGAGATCCGCTGGTACGACACGCCCTCAAGGCAGCGGCGTGCCGCCGGTCGCGTTGACCACTTCCGCCGTGATGTAACTGGCGCGCTGGGACGCGAGAAAAACGTAGGCCGGGGCCATCTCGGCCGGCTGGGCGGGGCGGCCGAGCGGCGACTGCTTGCCGAACTCCGTGGTGTCCGGCAGCGTCGCGGGGATGAGCGGCGTCCACACCGGGCCGGGGGCCACCGCGTTGACGCGGATGCCCTTGTCGGCGACCATCTGCGCGAGCGACTGGGTGAAGTTGACGATGGCCGCCTTCGTCATCGCGTAGTCCAGCAGGTGCGGGCTGGGCTTGTAGGCCTGCACGGAGCTGGTGTTGATGATGGAACCTCCGGCCGGCAGGTGCTCGAGCGCCAGCTTCGACAGCCAGAACATCGCGTACAGGTTGGTCTTGAGCACCCGGTCGAACTGCTCCGTGGTGATGGCGCCGATCCCGTCCGGCTGGGACATCTGGTACGCGGCGTTGTTGACCAGGATGTCGAGCCGGCCGAACTGGGCGAGTGCCAGGTCGATCACCTCGCGGCACTGGTCCTCCTCGCGCACGTCGCAGGAGAGGGCGACGCCCTTGCGTCCGGCGTCCAGCACGAGCCCCATCGTGGTGTCCGCGTCCTCCCTCTCCTCCGCAAGGTGCGTGATGAGCACGTCGGCCCCTTCGCGGGCGAAGGCGAGCGCGACGGCACGGCCGATCCCGGAGTCGCCGCCGGTGATCACAGCGGCCTTGCCCTCCAGTTGGCCGCTGCCCTCGTACGAGGTCTCGCCGTGGTCGGGGGGCGGGTCCATCGGACCGGTCCACCCCGGGTGCGGCTGGTCCTGCGCGGGGAAGTCGGGCTGCGGATGGCGGGTGACCGGGTCCTCGTTGCGGGACGTCATGGGGTTGTTCCTCCGTCACTTCTCGATGGCGACTCGGATGGAGCCCACCTGCTGGTCGGCGGCGTCGGGTACGACCATTCCGGCCTCCACCCCGGTACGCAGGTACTCCAGCACCTGCCGGTTGAGGCGCTCACCCGGGAGGGCGGCGGGTATCCCCGGCGGATACGGCGTGAGCATCTCGGCGGTGATCCTGCCCTCGGCCTCGGCGATCGGGACCTGTTCGGTCGGACCGAAGAAGGCGTCCCTGGGCAGCACGACCTGTCCCAGGGTGAGCTCCTCCGGACTCGGGACGTCCACGGGCGGCGCGGGGCGCAGGTCGTCCAGGTGGTCGGTGAGGTCGGCCAGGGCGGTGACCAGGACCTTCGCCGTGTCGTCGTTGTCGGCGTGGGTGAGCTGGGCGCTGATGCGACGGTGGTCGCTGACGTGCAGGTTCACCCTGTGGTGGGCGCGCAGCCAGTCCGCGGCCCGGTATCCGGTGACCCCCAGCGCGGAGGTGTCGACGATCACCTGGAGCGGGTCCATGTCGGCG
The DNA here is from genome assembly GCF_033792735.1 of Streptomyces sp. PA03-3a. NCBI lineage: Bacteria > Bacillati > Actinomycetota > Actinomycetes > Kitasatosporales > Streptomycetaceae > Streptomyces > Streptomyces sp. PA03-3a. The sequence continues at coordinate 55,187 of NZ_JARAVM010000041.1, read as the reverse complement.
GCCCTGTTCGGGCCGCAGAAGTCGTCCCGGCCGTGCACGTGGTAACCGTCGAGCTGCTCGATCTGGCCGCGCAGGGCGTCTGCCAGGGCGAGGGCCCGGTCGTACAGGCCGCGGCCCTGCTCGACCATCTGGCGGCGCCAGCCGTCCAGGGCCGCGTACAGCAGCACCGAGGGGCTGGTGGTGCCCAGCAGGTCCTCGCGGGCCTTGAGCACATCGGGGTCGACCAGGTCCCCCTGGAGGTGGAAGACCGAGGTCTGCTCCAAGGCGGAGCCCATCTTGTGCACAGAGGTGACGCACACGTCCGCTCCGGCGTCCATCGCCCATGTCGGCAGCGAGGGGTGGAAGGGGAGGTGCGCTCCCCATGCCTCGTCCACGATGAGGGGCTTGCCCTGCCGGTGGCACTCTTCCGCTATCGCGCACAGGTCCGCGCAGGTGCCGTACGGCGTGGGGCTGGTGACCAGGGCGCCCTTGGCATCGGGGTGGGCGCGCAGGGCGTCGGCGACGCCCTGGGGGGACGGCGGGTGGGCCAGATGGAGGTCCGGGTCCCACTGGGGGCGGACCCAGATCGGCTCCTGTCCGGAGAGGATCAGCCCGGATATGACGGACTTGTGCGCGTCCCGGCCCACGACGAGCTTCTCGTGCGGTCCTGCCACCGAGAGCATGGCGGACTTCACCGACAGAGAGCTGCCGCAGGTGGAGAAGAACGTGTGCTTCGCCCCCACGGCGTCCGCCATGAGTGCTTGGGCCTCTTCCAGAACCCCGTGCGACGAGGTGCGGTCATCGAGTCCGCTGGTGGCAAGGATGTCGCAGCGGAACACCGACTCCCCCAGGGCCTCCAGAACACGCTTGTCGGTTCCCCGGCCCTGCTTGTGACCGGGCGGGGTGAAGGGTGTCTGTCCGGTCGCGTGGTAGGCGGCGAGCGCCTCCAGGACCGGCGCATGCGAGTGGTCCATGGTCTGCGGCTGCCCGCACCCCCGAGGGGGAAACGCCCCAGGGCGGGACACGAGGGGTCAGCGGCCGCGGTGTTCGGTCTTCGGCTCCTGCGGGTCGACGCCGCTGAACTCGGACGTCTTCTTCGCGCCGCTGGGCCGGCCGGAGGGGCCGCGTTTCCCCGTGTCCTGGATCTGCCGCTTGCCGGACTTGCCGGCCCGCTCCTCACCACTGCGCGACACGTCGTGTGCCGGTGTGCCGGCTCCGGACTCGGCAATGTCCTTCGGTGACGGTTCGCGGTTCTTTCCACCGGGCGCGTAGGTGTCCGGGTGGAACGAGCGGTGGCCGCTGGGGTTGTCCTGCTGCTTCTCCGCGTCCACGTCCGCGGCCCATCCGTGCTGGTCTTCGCCCTTGTGGCGGCTGGGGCCCTCACCGTGCGGAGGATGCTGCTTCTTCGCCATGACACTCCCCTTCCCAAACATTACTTATCGCGCATTTCCCGCCTTTGTGGGCGCGTTCCCTGGCACCGGCGGCTCATGCCTGACGCGGTGGCCGGACGGGTAGGCGACGGCACATCCAGGAGGTCTCCGATGGACGAGCAATGGGAACAGGTGTACGCACGCGTCACGGAGCAGCTCACCGCCCGCGCCGAAACCCTGTGGGAGGTGGCGGCAACGCTCCATGCGGACCCGGAACCGGCGTTCGCGGAGGAAAGGGCGGCCCGGCTGCTGACCGGCCACCTGGAAAGCGAGGGCTTCACCGTGCGGCGCGGGGTGGCGGGTCTTCCGACGGCCTTCGTCGCGACCGCCGGCGACGGTGGCCGCCCGCGGGTGGCCCTGCTGCTGGAGTACGACGCGCTGCCCGGGCTCGGGCACGCCTGCGGCCACAATCTGATCGCCGCGGCCGGGCTCGGGGCGGGTCTCGCGCTCCGCGCCGCCGTGCCGGACGTGGGCGGGTCACTGCTCGTTGTGGGCACCCCGGCCGAGGAGCGCGGCGGAGGCAAGGTCGTCATGGCGGAGGCGGGCGTCTTCGACGGGGTGGACGCGGCCCTGATGTTCCACCCCGGCGTGCACAGCTGGTCGTGGGCACCGCTGACGGCCTCGGCCCAGATCCGTGTCGCCTTCCACGGCCGGGCCGCCCATCCCACCGGCAATCCGACCGAGGGGATCGACGCACTCGCCGCGCTGATCCAGTTCTTCAACACCCTGGCCGTGCTCGGCCGGCATCTGCCCGCCGGCTCGCACGTCCAGGGCATCGTCACCGAGGGCGGCAAGGTCACCAACGTCATCCCCGAGTACGCGGAAGGACTCTTCGGCCTGCGCGGGGCCACCACGGCCGCCCGGGACGAGCTCGCGGAACGCCTGTCCGACTGCGCGCAGGGCGTGGCCCGGGCCACCGGCGCCCGGGCGGAGGCCTCCCGCGTCGACGCCGGGTACGACCACTTCCGCAACAACGCCGTCCTGTCGTCGCGGTTCACCGCTCATCTGGCCCGGGCAGGCGTGCAGGCCGGCGAGCCGGTGCCGAGCGTATATCTGGGTTCCTCGGACGTCGGCACGGTCAGCAACCTCCTGCCGACCATCCATCCGTTCGTGGCGATCATGGACGGCGACGGCTCCGACCACACCCCGCAGTTCGCGGCCGCCGCGGCCGGCCCCCGGGCCCGCGAGGCCATGCTCGCCGCCGCCCAGGCACTGGCCTGCACCGCCGCCGACGCACTGGTCGATCCCGGCGTCACCGCCGCGGCCTGGGCGGAGCATCGTCATCCGGATGACTGACGGAAGAGGGGCGTGCCCCGCCTGGGACAGGGAAGCCGCCCGGGGAGAGGCCCTCCATCGCAGACCGCACGGAAGGAGTCACGTGATGGGACACGGCGGAAACGTCATCGCAGAGCTCACGGCAGACCACCGCGAGGTGGAGGAGTACTTCGCCCGTCTGCGGGCCCTGCCCGCGGGCGACAAGGAACGCAGGAACGTGCTGGACGAGGTCACCATCGAGCTGGTGCGGCATTCGGTGGCCGAGGAGATGTACCTCTACCCGGCCGTCCGGGAGCACCTGCCCGGAGGGGACGCCCTGGCCGACAAGGAGATCGAGGAGCACGCCGAGGTGGAGCAGGTCCTGAAGGACCTGGAGGACGTCGACATCGACGACGCCCGCTTCGACCAACTGGTGGGCAAGCTCATCACCGACGTGACGGAGCACGTCCAGGAGGAGGAGCGGCAGTTGTTCCCGAGCCTGGCGCAGGCCTGCTCGCCCGAGCAGCTCAATGACCTCGGGGACAAGGTACGCAGGGCCAAGAAGATCGCCCCGACCCGGCCGCACCCCAGCGCACCGGACACCCCGCCCGGCAACAAGCTCCTGGCGCCGGGTGCCGGTCTGGTGGACCGGGCCCGCGACTTCGTCACCGGCCGCGGCAAGTCCTGACACGGCCGGCCACTCCTGGGCCGCTCGGACGGGATGCCGTCCGAGCGGCCCAGGGCCTTACGTGCGCCTGCGGGCGAGTGAGGTCACATGGGTCCCAGAGGTCCCATGAGCCTCGTCCACCCTGGCGGCCCTGGACGTGTGATCGTCCGGGCGCCGCCCCCTCGGCGGAGGAGATGCGGCGCCGCGTCCCTGCGCGAGGCGGCCGGCGTCAGAGGTCGCGCAGCGCCGGCAGGAGGGTCTTCTCGGCCCAGGCCAGGAAGGCCGGCTGTGTGCCGCCGCCGACCTGGACGAGCGCGATCTCGGTGAAGCCCGCCTCCACGTAAGGGCGGACCGCCTCCGCGAAGGCCTCCGGGTCGTCCCCGCAAGGGATGGACTCCGCGACGTCCTCCGGACGAACGCTCTCGGTGGCCGATGCGAACGCCGCGGTGCCGGGCAGTTCGGAGTTGACCTTCCATCCGCCTGCGAACCAGCGGAACTGCTCATGCGCCCGGCGCACGGCGGTGTCCCGGTCGGGGTCGTAGGACACCGGCAGTTGCCCGACCCGCGGTTTGCCCGCGCCGCCGTGCTCGTCGAAGGCGCTCACCAGGTCCGCGTCCGGCTCCGTGGCGATCATCAGGTCGGCGAGGCGGCCCGCGAGTTCACAGGACTGCGTGCCGGACACCGCGACCCCGATCGGCGGCGGCCGGTCGGGCAGATCCCACAACTTCGCCGACTCCACGTCGAAGTGCTCGCCGCGGTGGTTGACGTAACCCCCGCCGAACAGGGCCCGGATGATCTCGACGGCCTCGGCCAGCATCTTCTGCCGGACGTCGGCGGCGGGCCATCCGCCGCCCACCACGTGCTCGTTGAGGTTCTCGCCCGACCCCAGCCCGAGCCGGAACCGGCCGTCGGACAGCAACTGCATCGTCGCCGCCTTCTGCGCGACGACGGCAGGGTGGTAACGGACGGTCGGACAGGTCACGTACGTCATCAGAGGAATCCGCGAGGTGGCCTGCGCGGCCGCGCCCAGCACGCTCCAGGCGTAGGGGGCGTGGCCCTGCTCGTCCAGCCACGGGAAGTAGTGGTCGGAGGTCACCGAGAAGTCGAAGCCGGCCTCCTCGGCCCTCACCACGTGGTCTACCAACTCCTTCGGCCCTGCCTGCTCGGTCATCATCGTGTATCCGAATTGCGTCATATGAGGCGGCTGCCCGGTCGGTCGAGCTGAAAACGGCCTCGCGCGCTGGTGTGCGACGGCGCATCGGGGGCAGCCGGAAGATGCGGCGAGGCAGACCGCATGGCGGGTGAATGCCCCGGACGCCGGGCCCCCCTCCCGGCGTCCGGGATACCCCACCTTCGGGTCGCCCGCTCTCAATCGGGCGGCTCTTGCGGCGGCACGTCACGTGGTGCCTCGGGGACGTCGCTCTCCGAACGCCCTCGTTCTGCGGCGCCGGAGTCGGGTCCGCGGCCCTGCCGCGGGTCCTGGCGGTCCTCGGCGGGCGGCGTCGTACGTCGCGCCTCGTCGGCTTCTTCGTTGCGCTTCATGCTCTTCTCCTTCGCCGTGGAGTCAGTCCCGCTCCGGAGTCTTGGGCGGCCCTGCGGGCGGACCGTCGGCGCCCTTGTCGTCCTCGTCCCGCCGGGCGCGTTCCCGTGGCTCGGCAGGCGGTGACGGTGCCAGGGGTGTCCCGGGGATCAGGTTCTCCGGCGACGTGGCGTCGGGCTCTTCGTCCCTGTTCCGGTCGGGTGCTCGGTGACGCTCTGGTGTGTCCATGGCTTTCGGCTGCCCTGCGGGGCAGCGGTCATACCTGCGCCGGGCGCGGGACGCCGCCGGGAACCCGAGGATGCCGCACGGCACCGTCGAACGCGAAAGGCGGCGGCCCCTGTCAGGGATCCAGCGGCCCGGTCATCCCTGAGCAGGGCGGCGCCCAGGGCCAAGGGGCGCGTCCGCGCCGGACGCGGTATGCGGCGGCTCCGGCCGCTACGTCACCGGCGCCTCCTGGTCGGTCGACGGGGGGATGCTGCGGATGGGACCCATGGCCGGCTCCCATCTCAGGGACGACGCGTGGCGGCGCCCCTGAGGTGCCGCGCGGTGCGGCAGGCCGAAAGCGGCGCAGCCGTCTCCCATGGCGGACCTCACGGAGCGCGCCTCTGTCGGCGTCATCCGGTGCGGGGTCTCCCCCGGCGCCGGCGTCGCGCGGCCGACGAGCAGTCGGGGTGACATCCGCCGCGAACGGCGGACATCCGTCAGGGTCCCGTTTGTCCTCAGGTGACACCGGTTACCCGCAGGCGACAGGGTTTCCCCGAGGACGAAGCAGGAGAGTGCCATGGCCAACGAGCCAGGCCCGGTGAAGAAGATCGTCGACAAGGTCACGGACTTGGCCGCCGAGCTCACCCCGGCCGGGCGTGCGGAGATCCCGGGCGTGCCGGGCAGCATGCCACCCACGGTGGACGAACCGGTGGAGCCGCATCAGCCGCTGCCGTCCAAACCCGACCAGAGCGTACCCACGCCGCTCAGCGCGACGGGCCGCCCGGACGGCCCGTCCAAGACCGTCCGGGCTCAGGACGGGGCGTTCCTCACCACGGCGCAGGGCGCGCGACTGCCGGACACCGACCACTCGCTCAAGGCGGGACCGCGTGGTCCGGTGCTGCTGCAGGACCATCATCTGCGCGAGAAGGTCATGCACTTCGACCACGAGCGGATCCCGGAGCGCGTGGTGCACGCCCGGGGAGCGGCCGCCCACGGCGTCTTCCGCGGTTACGGCACGGCGGCCGAGGTCTGCAAGGCAGCCTTCCTCGCGAAGGACGTCGACACGCCGGTCTTCGTGCGGTTTTCCACGGTCCTTGGTTCGCGCGGCTCCGCCGACACCGTGCGCGACACCCGCGGGTTCGCCACCAAGTTCTACACGTCCGAGGGCGTGTTCGACCTGGTCGGCAACAACATCCCGGTGTTCTTCATCCAGGACGCGATCAAGTTTCCGGACATCATCCATGCAGGCAAGCCCCACCCGGACCGGGAGATCCCACAGGCGCAGAGCGCCCACGACACCTTCTGGGACTTCGTCTCACTGCACACCGAGGCCACGCACCACACGCTGTGGAACATGTCCGACCGCGGCATCCCGCGTTCCTTCCGCACCATGGAGGGGTTCGGCGTCCATACCTTCCGCCTGGTCAGCGCCACCGGCGCCACCACCCTCGTGAAGTTCCACTGGAAGCCCAAGGCCGGCGTGCACTCCCTGGTGTGGGAGGAGGCACAGATGATCAGCGGCATGGACCCGGACTTCCACCGCCGCGACCTGGCCGACGCCATCGAGGCGGGTGCCTTCCCGCAATGGGAGCTGGGCATCCAGACCTTCCCCGACACCCCGGAACAGACATTCCAGGGAATCGATCTGCTGGACCCGACGAAGATCGTCCCAGAGGAGCTGGCACCGGTGCAGCCCGTCGGGCTGCTCACCCTCAACGCCAACCCCACCAACTTCTTCGCCGAGACCGAGCAGGTCGCCTTCCACGTCGGCCACCTGGTTCCCGGCATCGACATCACCGACGACGCGCTGCTGGCCGGACGTCTCTTCTCCTACCTCGACACCCAGATCACCCGGCTGGGCGGACCCAACTTCCCGCAGATCCCGATCAATCGGCCGCACGCCGCGGTCAACGACATGCTGCGGGACGGATTCCACCAGGACGCGGTGCACACCGGCGTCGCCCCGTACAAGCCCAACTCCCTGGACGGCGGTTGCCCGTTCTTCGCCGGCGCCGGGGACCACGCCTACATCGAGCACCCCGTCCCCGTCGCACCGGCTACGAAGGTGCGCGAGGCCTCGGCCTCGTTCGACGACCACTTCAGCCAGGCCCGGTTGTTCTGGCTGAGCATGAGTCCGGCAGAGCGCGAGCACATCATCGCGGCCTACACCTTCGAGTTGGGCAAGTGCTACGAGCAGGCCGTCAAGGAGCGCGCCCTCCTGGTGCTGGCGAACATCGATCCGTATCTGTGCCTACAGGTCGCCCAGGGACTGGGTCTGCCCACCCCGCAGGCCACGGAGCCGCTCGCCGACGCACAACCGAGTCCCGCGCTGTCCCAGGTCGGCCACACCTGGCCGACGGCCGGGCGCGTCATCGGCATCGTCACGGACGGCACCGGCGACCTGGGCGCGCTGGACACCGTCCGCCGCTCGGTGCTGGCGAACGACATGGTTCCGTTGGTCGTCGCACCCACGGGCGGCACGCTCACCGCCGAGGGCGCCGATCCGGTCACCGTGCAGCGCAGTTTCGCCACCGCGCGCTCCGTGGAGTTCGACGCCGTGCTGCTGGCCGGAACACCCGGACCCGCCGCCGACGCCCAGGGCGGCCGTGACGCCAAGGCGGGAGCCCCTGCTCTCGCCGCAGCGCCTATCGACCCCCGCATCGTGCTGATGCTGCAGGAGGCCTACCGGCACGCGAAACCGATCGGGGGCTGGGACGACGCGGCTTCCGCCCTGCAGGCGGCCGGCATCCCCGACAATGCGCTCGGCGTCGTGACCGGCTCCGACGGCGAGGGGGTGCTGCGCGAGGTCACCGCGCTGCTGGGCACTCACCGCGTGTGGGACCGGTTCCCCGCTCCGGCGGAGAGCGGCGGGGTGTGAGCGGTTGCCTCGGGTCACGAGGGTGGGTCGCCTCAGCCGGTTCCCGCCGGCCGAGGTGGCCCGTCCTCGGCGGACCGGTCAGTTCAGCGGATCGTGCCCCCAGTTCATCAGCGAGTACCGCCACCGGGTGTCCGTCACGTCGCCGCCGGGACGCTGCTTGACGTGACGGTGGACATAGCCGACGACCTTGCGCATGTGCGCGAGGTCGCCGTCGCTCAGGTCGCCCCTCTTGGTACGCAGTAGCCCGACGATCCGCCGGCCCGATGCGTGCCCGACGCTTTCGCCTCCGTCGTCGCTCTGACCTACGCTCTTCGACTCTTCGGTGGCGAGCCACTTCTCGAGCCGGGCCGCAGTCATGTTGACCGCCTCTTCGAAGGCGTCCACCGTTCGGTCCCGGTCAGCGTGCTTCTGCGCCTGGGCCATGGCTCATCCCTCCTTGCCGAGCGCTCCGGGCTTGTGCACCGCGGAGCGACCGCTCTTGTCGCTCTCCACCTCGTACTGCGGTTCCTCGCTCGACGCGTCGACGGTCCGGCCCGCTGCCCGGGTCCGTTTCGGATCTTCTTCTTGACCTTTCCCGTCACCTTCTGGCCGTGGCTCTTCCAGGACACTTCGTCGCCCCTGCCGAGATTCCGTTCGCTCATGGCATCCTCCTCGGCTGTCGCCCCCGCCACTGGTGCGCCTGCCCACGCCACTACGCACGATTCGCCGTGATTGACCATGTTCGGGCATGGTGACCGACAGGCGCGCCTCGGTCACTCCCGGAGTGAGTTGCTCGAGTGGCGACCCTGGAGAGTGCGGCGGTGGTCGCGGGCCTGACCGGGCGCGACTGGCTCACACCCGGCCACGCCCTACCCTGTCGGCATCAGTTCGGCGCGGCCGAAGAGCAAACCGTAGCCGCTGGGCAGCTGTGCGAGGATCCGGCTGACGAGGTCCTCCCCGGCCAGGCGCGCGAGTACCGCGAAGACGGTCCCGGCGTCCCATCGTGCGGTGGCCGGCGTTCCGCCGGTGCGGCCGGCCAGGTCGCTGACGAAGTCGAAACCGGTGAGCGGTTCCGGCCGGGGGACTTGGGCGGTGAACTCGAGCGCGGCCTCGACGGGAAGCCGGGCGGCGAGGGCAACGCGTTCATCGCCGATCAGCTGTCGTCCCAGTCCGGCCAGCACCTCTTGAACGGCCTGCTCGGCCCGGTCACGGGTGGGGTATGCGCCTTCGTAGCGGACGTGCTCGACCATCGCATCGAACGTCATCGCCGTGGCGTGCATCGGAGTGCCTTTCTCTCTCTGTGGTGCCGGGGGGCGGGAGGGTGCGCCCCGCCCCCGTCGTGAGGTCAGGTCGGCGCGAGGCGGCCGAACAGCAGGTCGTAGCCGGGCGGCAATTGCAGCAGGAGCCGTCGCAACAGGTCCGGTCCGGCCTCGTCGGCGGCCACGCTGAGGACCGCGCCGACATCCCACCTCGCGGTCTGTTCGGTCGCGCCGTCGATCCAGGCGGCGGTCGCCCGCACGAACCGCTCCGCGTCCAGCGGTTCGACGGCCTGAAGCGGGTTGAGCAGGATGAGTGCGTAGGTCTCGGGCAGCCGGGCGGCGAGTTCGGCGCGGTCCTCGCCGACCACGTGTGCACCGAGCAGTCCGAGGACCACGCGGGCTGCCCGGTCCGCCTCCTGCGGTGTGAGGTATTCGCCGCGTTCCTGGACCTGCGCCAGGAACGCTTGCGGTCGCATGGTCACAGTTCCCCCTTGGTCGATGCGGAGGACGGAACCGTGAAGGGAGGGGAACGTTCCGTCCTCCGCCGCCTGCGCCCCGGGTGGGTCTCCCGGCCCGGAGATCAGCCGCTGATCTGCCTGCGGTCGCCGGTGGACGTGATCGCGATCTTGCGGGGCTTGGCCCGCTCGGCGATCGGGATGCGCAGGGTCAGGACGCCTGCGTCGTAGTCCGCCTCGATGTGCTCGGTGTCCAGGGTGTCCGCGAGCATCAGCTGCCGGGAGAAGACACCGAGGGGCCGTTCGGACAGCTCCATCTGCACATCGTGGGCCTTGGCCACCGGGCGGCGCTCGGCCTTGACCGTCAGCATGTTGCGCTCGACGTCGATGTCGATCGCGTCCGGGATCACACCGGGGAGGTCCAGTGCGATCACGTAGTGCTCGCCCTCGCGGTAGGCGTCCATCGGCATCGCCTGGGGCCTCGACCAGGTGCCGGACGTGCCCAGCAGCTGCTGGGTCAGACGGTCCAGCTCACGGAACGGGTCGGTGCGCATCAACATCGTGAAACACCTCCAAGGGTTCGGGCAGTGACTGCCAATGCGCTTCACCTGATTCCCTTGTAGCATGTCGTCCAAGCGATGACAAATCTTGAGTCGTCAAACGGATGACGAAAGGAGCGGTCGTCATGGATGCCGACGAGCCCCGTGCGCCGAGGAACGCCGAGGACAACAGACCCGTACCGCTTCCGGCTGCTACGACCGCTCTCGGTGCCATCGATCAGGCCCTGCGCGAGGCCCGTGCCGCAGACACGAGACCGGCACCGGTCCACGATGACGACGTCGGTGAGGCGCTCGCCTCGCTGCTGCTTCTGCGGGAGGTGCGCGAGCAGCTCGCCGGCTGGGAGAGGGGCCTGATCGAAACCGCCCGAGCCGCCGGCGCCAGCTGGGCGGACCTCGCCGGCCCCCTCGGGGTCGCCAGTCGTCAGGCCGCCGAACGCCGCTACCTGCGACTGCAGCCGGGAGCAGCGGGAAGCACTGGCGAGGATCGCGTCAAAGCCACCCGCGACCGCCGCGCCGCCGACCGCACCGTCACTGCCTGGGCGCGCGACAATGCCGCAGACCTGCGCCGCCTGGCCGCTCACGTCACCGGGCTGGCCGATCTTCCGCCCGGCGCCCGCTCGGCCATCGCCGACATCGACGAAGCTCTCGCCCACAACGACGCGGCGCGCCTGATGGCACCTCTCGCGGCCACCTGCCACCACCTGCAGCCCGGGCATCCGGAGGTCGCCGCGCGCGTCGACGCTGTCACACGGCACGCTGAGCGGCTGCGTCAGGAAAGCGACCAGCGGCGCGGCGGCGACTGACCCTCGGAAAATCCACCGGCTGACGGCTCCCAGCCCGCACCCGCGACGAGGTCGACCTCGTGGTGGTCACGGCGAAGGTCCCCCACCGGTCGCTGGTGAACACGGCTCTGCGGGCGAACGCCGGCACCAGCCTGCGCCGCCGGCCGAGCAGCCCGGTCGTCGTCCCCAGGACGTTGGCGGATCAAGACGCTCGCCGGCCGCGCGGGCACGGGCGTGACGAGGTTGCGGCTGCTGACCGGTGAAGAGCTGCTCCCACCGGGCGCGATGGGCAGCCCTTGGCGGCTCGTGGCCGGCGACTGCCCGCCGCCACGCGGCCCGCTTCGACCTGAAAGACCTGCAGAACCGGACCACCGCGCTGGTCTGCGCCCTGCCCGACACCGAAACCGCGTCGGCCGCCCGATGACGGTTCCCCCACGACGACTCAGCGCCGGGCCGGACAGCGAGGTCAGATCGCTGGGGAGACGCCTGGCCGACCGCGCCTACGGGTGTGTGTCCGTGACAGCGATGACCTCGTCGAGGCGGTCCAGGGCGGCCTGCAGGTCGCCGATCTTGCCTCGGATGCGCTCGCGCTCGGCGCGCAGCATGGCTCGTTGTTCGGCATCGGTGTGCCCGGAGACCCAGCACGGAAGGAGTTCGGTGATCCTTCGGCTGGTCAGGCCGGCGGCGAACATCTGCTGGAAGAAGCGGACCAGAACGATGGCGTCCTGCCGGTACAGGCGCTGGCCGGACGGGCTGCGCTCCGCGATGAGCAGCCCCTGCTGCTCGTAGTAGCGCACGGCGCGGACCGAGACTCCGGCACCCCGTGCCACCTCGCCGATGCGGATCAGCCGCTCGGCCGCGGTCCCTGTGGCAGTCATGGTGATTCCTCTCACCCCTGGCTCTGACGACCAGCACTTGCCTCTGACGTCAACGTCAGGTTTTAGCGTACCGGGCATGGACATCAACAACTCCGTCGCCCTTGTCACCGGAGCCAACCGCGGCCTGGGCCGCGCTTTCGGCCAGCGCCTGCTCGAACGGGGCGCCCGCAAGGTCTACGCGACGGCCCGCCGACCGGAGACCGTCAACCTGCCCGGGGTCGAGGTGCTGCCCCTCGACATCACCGATCCCGCATCCGTGAGGGCCGCCGCCGAGGCCGCCTCGGACGTCTCGCTGCTCGTCAACAACGCGGGCATCTCGACGGGGACCGACCTGGTGACCGGTTCGCTGGACGCGGTGCGGCACGAACTGGAGACCAACATGTTCGGCCACCTGGGAATGATCCGGGAGTTCGCCCCGACGCTCGCCAAGAACGGCGGGGGTGCGATCGTCAACGTCCTCTCCGCCATGTCGTGGTTCGGGAGTAAGGGTGCCAATGCCTACCACCTGACCAAGGCCGCCGCCTGGGCCATGACCAACGGCGTCCGACTGGAGCTCGCCGAGCAGGGCACGCTCGTCACGGCGGTGCACCTCGGCCTGGCCGACACCGACATGGCCGCGGGCTGGCCCGTGGCCAAGATCGCTCCGTCGGACCTGGCCGACGCGGCGCTCGACGGTGTCCAGGCGAATTCCGCCGAGGTCCTCGCCGACCAGTGGAGCCGGGACGTCAAGTCCCGTCTGCCGCTGACGCCGGAAGAGTTCGACGCCGCGATGGGCCGCGCCCTGGCGGCGCTGATGACGGCCTGAGGAGCCCCGCGGGCCGCACGGACTTCGGTCGGCTGCCTCTCGGCCTCGGCCGGTGCCGCCCTGCTGTCCGGGCGGCTCTGCCGCCCAATCCCGGGGATGCCCCCCGTCACACCGCCGTAGGGGGTGTGACGGAGGGCATCCGAATGATGATCTTGGGCGAGCGCAGCGACGACGACTCCCTCGAAATACTGACAGCGAGGTCCGGCGACGGCGCCAGGCTGTCCACCTGCGGGGCTGCTCGCGAGCAGCCCGATGACCGGCTGGCGGGTTCTGGCAACAGCCGGGCCGCACTGTCGTGGCAGCCGAGTTCGAGGTAGCGGGTGCTCCAGGAGCCGAGGTCGGGCGTAGTGGCAAGGTCGCTGCAGTCAGAGCTCGTTGCCGTGACCGGCCGCGCGGCCGGTCAGCGGCTGCGGGTGCGGGTGCGGCCAGGCGTGCGGCTCGCGGGCCGCACGCCCCAGGCGCCACCGGCCGCCGACGGACCTGAGCAAACCCGAGCTCGCGTCCGTGCCACAGATGCGACACGGGTCGAGCCCGCCCGGCTGGGGCCCGGGCCTCGCGGAGTACTCACACGACCAGCCGGGCGGACGCTGGGCGGCCCCGCCGCGAACCAGGGGAAGGACTCGGCAGGACCGCGACGGCGAGCCCGTCCGGCCGGCCGCGAGGACCACTCGCATAGCCGGGCGGGCAAGTGCGGCCCTGCCCTGGGGGCAGCTTTGGCAAGCGGTGGACAGGGCCACGTCTCCAGCATGCGCCTGCAGCCGGAACATGGCGAGGCCTCCACCGCGCCCCCAGACGATCGAAGCGTCCTTCATCTCCCGGTAAGTCCACCGACGGGTGGAGGCGCGTCGTGCGGGACCGGCCCTCCAGGATGCAGGCCCGTACGGCGCCTTGCGCGCTGAGCATGTGCAGCATGTGGGCGAAAATGAGCCGGGCCCCCGCCGCTCGCACGACGGAGGCCCGGCTCTCGGATGAGGGGCGTCGGGGGGATGAACGATCCCTCATGCACTGCACCAGCCTGGTCACTGTGGGACGCCGGCACTAGCCAGGCGGTGCACACGGGTGACGAGCGGCGCCGCCGCAGCGGCCGGGTCTCGTTGCAGCGGGCCCGCGGCCGTGGGCGACCCCGCCCTGTGGGCTGAATCTCGTTCCGCTTGGACGGGGTCGCACTTCCACACTGCGCTTCGATCGCCCGAGGAGCATCCTGGGGCGGTCGAGCCCGCATAGTCGTGATGCCGCCCTACGGCACCAGCGGTCGGGCCGTCCGCGCGGACGACGCTGTGGCCGCAGCCTCCCGCAGGGACCCACAGGCGGGTGCCCGGCTCAGCGACGAACCGGGGACCACCGTGACCAGCACCGCTTACCCGGTCCACCAGGGGAAATCCGAAGCCTTCGCCCGGCTGATCGAACACGCTGCGGCAAAGACACCAGGAGTGAAGATCGAGCTCGCGGGGCCGGGCGCGTGCATCTCCTTCGACCCGACCGGAAGACCCTCCTGAACACCGGTGCCCGAAACGCGGACACCGCCGCGATCCCGGCTCGCGCCGCCAACGCCACGGTCACCGGCGTCCTCAGGCGGAGGCCGAGGCGGAGGCCGAGGCGGAGGGCGAATTCTGCAGCCCCATGCCGCGATGCTGCAATGCGACGGCGGGTACCGGCTCGTAGGCTGCCGCCATGACCACGATCCCGACCGCGATGCCTCACGACGCCTTCGCTCTCCTACTGGAAGGCAATCAGCGCTTCGTCACCGGCGCCCCCGAGCACCCCAATCAGGACGCCGCCCGTCGCACTGAGACCGCCCCCGCCCAACAGCCTTTCGCCGTGATGTTCGGGTGCTCCGACTCACGGCTGGCAGCCGAGATCATCTTCGACCGAGGCCTGGGCGACCTGTTCGTGGTCCGCACCGCGGGTCACGTCATGGGCGCGGAGGTGATGGGCAGCATCGAGTACGGCGTGGGCGTTCTGGGCTGTCCTCTGGTCGTGGTGCTCGGGCACGACTCGTGCGGGGCTGTCGGCGCCGCGTGCGCCGCGCTGGAGGACGGCATGTCACCAGCCGGGTACATCAGGGACGTCGTCGAGCGGGTGACACCCAGCGTGCTGGCGGCACGAGCCGCGGGACGGGTCGAGCCGGAGGAGATCCTCGCCGAGCACGTCAGGCACACCGTCGACCTGCTCCTGGACCGCTCCCGGGTACTCGCCGAGAAGGTCTCGGCCGGGCAGGCCGCCGTGGTGGGCCTTTGCTACCGCCTTGCCGACGGCAGCGCGAAGCTGGTCGCGGCCCGCGGCCTCGACGTGGCGGTCCCCGCCCTGCCCTGACCGAGGCCGCCGGCGCTGCCGTGGACTGACCGGTCCTGACCGGCTGGGGCTGCCGTCGGGCACCCGATGGAGAAGAGCTGGTCTCCGCCACACCACCACGGGCGGAGACCAGCTCAACCGGAAGAGGGCCGCGAGAGGCTATTACGACCCTCGGGACTGCTGCCCTGCTCCCTCCAGCATGGGTCACCCTCGGTCCGGAGGCGCCCCTGAGGTCCGGCTACGACGACAGGGCGACGATCATGGCGATGACCCCGGCGAGGAAGATCGCGACGACGCCCAGTATGAGCACCAGGGGTGCGAACCCCCACGCATTGTGGAGTTCCGGGCGCTCGGGGACGGAGATCCCTTCGGTGGTGCTGCTCTCCGCCGGAGGCGTCTCCGTTGGCGGCACCTTGTGCTCGATGCCGCTGTAGGGGGCGGAACGGTTGCCTGCGTGCGGCGTACTCATGGCGCACCTCCCTGGGGAACGTGGTCAGTGCATCTGCTCTGTGACTTCCCGCGTGGGGTCCCGGAAAACGGAGTTCCGCCGTCCGGGCGCCCGGGTCAGCCGATGGCGTCGGCGACCACGCGCAGGTCCGCGACCAGCCCGGCGTACATCTCCTCGCGGTTCTCGCCTGCCCGCAGCACGGCCGAGGGGTGCACGGTGGCGAGGACGTGGGCGCCGTCCAGGGAGACACCGGGCGTGAGGAGCTTCCCGCGCTGCCTGGTGACCCGGAACTCGGGCCCCATCAGAGCCTTCGCCGCGGTCGCACCGAGCGCGACGACGATCCTCGGGGTGATCCGTTCCAGTTCGGCGTACAGCCACGGCTTGCAGGCGGCGACCTCGCGCAGCGTCGGCTGCTTGTGGATCCGCCGCTTGCCACGCTCGGAAACGGTGAACTTGAAGTGCTTGACGGCGTTGGTGACGTAGGCGTCGGCGGGATCGATGCCGGCCTCCTCCATCGCCTTGTCCAAGACCTTTCCGGCCGGGCCGACGAAGGGGCGGCCCTGCCGGTCCTCCTGGTCTCCCGGCTGCTCACCGACCAGGACGACACTCGCAGAGGGTTCCCCCTGGCCGAAGACCGTTTGAGTCGCGTCCGCGTACAACGGGCACCCCCGGCAGCCCGCGGCGGCACTGCTGAGGGCGGCGAGGTCCGCGTCCTCGGGGACGTAGGGCGAGGCGTCGTATTCCGCCATGCCGAACGCCTACCCCTGCGTCCCGGTACGAAGCTCCCCGGCCGGGTAGCCGCACCCCCTGACGGAACGACGACACGCCATGACGGTCGTGGTGACCGGGGCGAGCGGGGTGTCGGCACGGTCCCCGCGGCCCGCGGGGACCGTGTCGCGATGCTGGCCCGCGGCCACGCCGGACTGGCCGCGGCGGCCGACGACGTGGTGCGGGCCGGCGGTGAGGCTCCGACCGTGCCGGTCGACGTGTCCGACGGCGACGCGGTGGAGGCGGCCCGCGTCCCCCGTCGAGGAAGCGTTCGGCCCCAGTCGACGTGTGGGTGAACAGCGCTTTCACCGGAATCTTCGCGCCCTTCACCGCGATCGCACCGGACGAGTTCCGGCGGGTCACCGAGGTCACTTATCTGGGCTGTATGCACGGCACGCAGGCTGCGCTGCGGCGCATGATTGGTGGGCTCCACGCCGGCCTACCGCGGCATCCCCCTGCAGTCGGCTACTGCGGTGCCAAGCACGCCATCCAGGGCTGGAACGAGTCGCTGCGCTCTGCTGCACTCCGGCTCCCAGGTGCGTACGCCGATGGTGCAACTGCCGGCGCTCGACACCCCGCAGTTCGACTGGGTACTCAGCCGGCTGCCACACCGGGCCCAGCCCGTGCCGCCGATCTACCGGCCGGAGGTGGCTGCCGGGCGATCGTCCACGCCGCGGACCACCCCCGTAGGCGCGAGTACTGGGTCGGAGGGACCACCGCGGCGACGCTGCTGGCCAACGCGGTCGCGCCGGGCCTCTTGGACAGGTACCTGGCTCGTACCGGCTTCAGCTCGCAGCAGACCGCCGAGGAGCGCGATCCCGGGGCTCCGATGAACCTGTGGTCACCGGCCGACGGTCCCGAGGGACACGATTTCGGCGCGCACGGCCGCTTCGGGGGAGCAGGCACACTCGCGGAGCGCTCAGTCGTGGGCCTCGCGTCACCACACGGCCGTGGGGGCCGCGGCAGTGGCCGCCGCGGCCGCCGTGGCGGTCGCGCGCGGCCTCCGCGATGCCTGACCGAGTGGGTCGCCGCGCGACCTACCAGTAGTGCCGTCGTCCGCCGACGGAGTGCCCCACGGCGCCCAACACCCAGAGCACGAGGCCGATGACGACCAGGATCAGTCCGATGGTCCAGAGGATCGAGATCCCGGCGAGGAAGCCGATGATCAGAAGGATGATGCCGAGAATGACCATGATGTCCTCCGCTGGTCGGCCCGCGTGCGGTCAGCTGCCGCCGAGGGCGCGTTGGAGTTCGGCCTTGTTCATGTGCGAGCGGCCGTCGACGTTGCGGCGTTTGGCCTCGGCGTAGAGCTGCTCGTAAGTGGGTCCCTGCGAGCCCTTGCCGGAGCGCTGCCCGCCGCGCTTGCCCGAGGACATGTCCTGGGTGGAGCTGCGACTGGCGGTCTTCGACTCGCCCGCGCGGGCGCGTGCCTTGTTGACCGTGCGGGCGGCGATCTCCTCGGCCCGCTTCTCGCTCTCGCCCCGGTCCTTCGCGCTCTCCTTGATGTGCTCGTACTGCCGCTCGCGCTTGCGGCTCGATCCTGCGGGCATTTCCTTCACCCCATTTGCTCGGCTTGGTCCTGAGGGACGGGTACCCCGTACCGGCGGATCATCACCAGGTTCACCACGATGACCCTCGTCGGGCCGGTCAGCCCAGGCCCGCGCCGACGGCGTCGCGTCGCACGGTCTCGACCGTGTCGATCTGCTCCTGCGCGCGGTCCAGCAGCGCCCGCAGCCGGTCCTCGTCGAGCTCCATCTTGGGCGTGAGCGTCAGAAGCGACTGCCACAGAAGGCTCTTGCCCTCGATGCCCAGGCGCAGTGCCTCGAGTTCGATGACCGTGCTCAGGCCGGAGCGACGGGTGACCCGTCCGTTGAGCTTGAGCAGGCGTGCCTTCTCGGCGAGCCACCCCGCGTAGACCTTGTGCCGGCGTGCCGGTACGTCGAGGTCGGCCATCAGGTCGAGGAGGCTCTGCCGGTCCTCTTCGATCTCGTCGGCCAAGCGTCGCAGCTCGCCGGCGTGCGGAGAGGAGCGGTGGTGCTCGGCGAGGTGGCGGGAGATCAGTTGACCGGTGGTGGAACCGGCCAGATGGTCGTTCATGTAGATCTCGAGGGCTTCGTGACTCACGGCGGCTCCTCCTCGTCGCTCACTCCCGGTCCAGCCGGACCTCCACGTGACCGTCCGGGGATATCCGGCAGTCGAAGCGGGGCTGCGGCGCGGTCGCCGGGCCCTGGATGTTGGCTCCGTCCGAGAGGCGGAACTGACTGCCGTGCCACGGGCATTCGAGGCAGCCCTCGAGGACCTTGCCCTCGTGCAGGGGGCCGTCCATGTGGTTGCAGCGACCGGCCAGGGCGTGGAACCGCCCGTCGTACTCCCGGACCACGACCACCGACACCTCGTCTGCCATCCGCCGGACCGGTTCGCCGACAGGGAAGTCCTCCGGCACCCCGATGCGGTGCCAGCCCGGCTCCACCAGCACGGGCACCGCCTCCGCGTGGTTCATTCCCGCACCCTGCCGGTACGCGAGGTGGCCGCCGAGCACACCGCCCATCGTGGCAAGTGACATACCGCCGAAGCCCAGGGCCCGGCCGAGCACGGGGCGTCCCTTGATGCGGTACACGAGCGAGGCCGCGTAGGCGCTGACGGCGGCGATGTTGGCGGTCGCGTGGACCAGGCCCACGCGGGCCTGGCGGGGGCGTTGCTCCGCCCAGTCCACCCAGCCGGCGAGGGCCGCGGGCCCGGCGGCGACCAGGCCCACCGCTACCAGACGGCGCGCGGCGCGGCTCTCGCCGGGGAGCAGGTCGAGGATCCCGGCGCAGGTCCAGGCGCCGATCGGCACCTGCACCAGCACCGGGTGCACGGGGTGGCCGAGCCACAGGCCGCGCAACACGTCTCGCCCCCGGCCCAGGGGTACCGCGCGCACGACCTTCCGGGCGCCGGCGGCGAGTCCGTCGAGCCACGCCTGCCCTTCCAGGGTGTCCATCGCAGCGGGGATGGGACCGTTGGGGGAGCTTTGCTTCGTAAGCCTTGTAAGCCTCATGTTGAGCGGCTTTCCTTCACACTCCAGGGCAAACCCGGCGCTCATCGCTCTCCGGGCCGGGGCGTCTGCGCACGCCAGTCGAGGCACACGACCGTGGCGTCGTCCTGGAGATGACCGTGGCAGGCCACGGACACGGCGGAGGTCATCACCTGGACCACTTCGCGGGGGTGCTCGGCGGCGGAGTCACGCAGCACGGCGGGCAGGTCCACGCTGCGGGCCTCGCGCTCCTGCATGCCGTCGGTGTAGAGCACCAGCCGGTCGCCGGGTCGCAGGTCGACGTCCTGGACGCGGAAGGGCGGCGCGGAGGGGACGCCGAAGGGGAGGTTGATCCGCAGGTCGAGTTCCTCCACGGTGCCGTCACGCAGACGCAGTGGCCAGGGGTGTCCGGCGTTGACCAGTCGGCAGCCGGTCCCGTCCACGGCGATGCGGAGGAGTTGCCCGGTGGCGTGGCCGTGGCTGCCGTGCTCGAGGAGCGCCGTGTGCATTTCCAGGGCCTGTTCGGCGAGGTCGTGCCCGGCGCGGCGGGCACGGCGCGAGGCGTTCACGAGGACGGTGGCCAGCAGGGCGGACTCGACGTCGTGGCCCATGGCGTCGGTGATGGACAGGTGCAGCGTGTCGTGGTCGACGGTGTAGTCGTAGGTGTCGCCGCCGACGGAGTCCGCCGGCACCAGTGCCGCGGCGACGGTGAACTCGTCCGCCTCGCATGATGCGGCGGACGGCAGCAGCCCGCGCTGGATCTCGGCGGCCAGGGTGAGCGGTGTCGTGCGCTTGCCCCAGTGGTAGAGATCGGTGAACCGGCGGTCGGTGACGACGATGTAGGCCAGCGCGTGCGCGGCGTCGGCGACCTGGGCCAGCACCTCGTCGGTGCCGTCGGGCAGGGTCAGCTCCAGCACGCCGATGGTGTCGCCGCGGTTGGTGACGGGCGCGACCACCCGCTGCCCGGCCCCGTCGACGGGTGCCCGCATCACCCGCTGGCTGCGCAGGACGTCGTGGTAGATGCTGCCGTGCAGGGGGATCTGCTCGGCGCTGGTGCCGCCCCGTGAGGCGACATCCTCGCTCACCCGCACCATCTTCTGGCCGATGACGTCGGGGAGCAGGAACGACACCGATCCGGCTCCGAACCGCTCCCTGAGATTGCGCGCCACGACGTCCAGGGACCGCATCGGCGCGGCCGCCTCAGCCGCCGCGAGGACGTCGTCGAGTCCGAACTGGTCATTCGACACGGTGGCCTCCCTCGCTCCCTGCGCTCCTTCCCCGGAGCGCGGAGATGTCACCCGGCCGTGGACGGGAAGGAGCGACCGGTCAGTCCGCGGGGTCGGGCGTGCGCAGGGCGAGGAAGGCGACGTCGTCGTCGTTGTCCGTGGGCCGTGCCCGGTCCAGCAGCGCGTCGCTGAACGGGTCCAGGGGGCGCCGGGCGAGGGAGGCCGCGTGTTTGCGGAGCCGGTCCAGGCCGTCGTCGATGGAGTGCCGGGTGGATTCGACCAGTCCGTCGGTGTAGAGCACGAGGGTGGACCGCGGGGGCAGGGTGACGACGGCGTCCTCGCGTGGCCTGGTGGTGCCGGTGCCGAGCAGGATGCCGTGGCCACCGGTGAGGAAGCGCGTGCGTCCGTCGTGGTCCACCAGCAGCGGCGGCGGATGTCCGGCGTTGGTCCACCGCAGGCGCCACAGACCGTCGTCCCCGCTGGTGAGCCGCGCGAGGAGCACCGTCGCCATCGGCACCTCGGCGATGTGCATGACGGCCTGGTCGAGCTGGCTGACGACGTCGCTGGGCGCCTCGGGGTGCGACCAGGCGAAGGCGCGCAGCATGTTGCGGATCTGGGCCATGCCGCCGGCGGCGTCGAGGTCGTGTCCCACGACGTCGCCGATGGCGAGCGCGGTGGCCCCGTCCATGAGTGGGAAGGCGTCGTACCAGTCACCGCCGACCTGTGAGGCCTGGGGGGCGGCCACGTACCGGGCCGTCATATGCAGCCCGGGGATCGTGGGCATCTGCGGCAGCAGGTGGCGTTGCATCGTCTCGGAGACCTTGCGCTGCCGCTGGTAGAGGCGGGCGTTGTCGAGCGCGAGGCCCGCCCGGCGGGTCACGTCCTCCAGCAGCGACAGGTCGGAGGCGGTGAAGGTGTCCGGGCGCGCGGCCCGCCCGAGTGTGAGCGCTCCGAGCACGTCCCGCAGACCGCGGATCGGGGCGATGGCCGCGGAGTGCATGCCGGTCTCCTCGAAGAGCCGGTGCTGTTCCACGGCGATGCCCGAGTCCGGTGGGCCGTGGTACGTCGACGGTGTGGCGATGGTGGAGGCCGCGCCGCGCAGCGCGCGGGACAGCGGCATCGGGGAGTCCTGCGGCAGCGGCGGCATCGGCCCCTGCAGGTCCGATCGCTCTACGAGGCCACCGTCCGCGTACTGCACGACCAAGGCGCGCCGCACCTCGTCGTTCTCCGTGAGCAGGTCGACGACGGCCCAGTCGGCGAGCAACGGGACGGTCAGCGCAGCCAGGCGGTGCAAAGCCTCGACCACGTCCAGGGTCGAGGTGAGCTGAGTGGTCGTCTCTGCCAGCAGCGCGAGGCGGTCCAGTTCCGTCAGGGCCCTGGGAGACTCGTCCGCGTTCTCCGGGTGCTCCGTGACCTCGTGTCGCCGGTAGAGCATCACGAGGGCTCCGAGCCCTCCCGGGCCGAGGTCGTAGGGGGTCAGGAACCAGGAAAGCCCGAGAAGGCTGCCGTCGCCTCGGGCGAACCACCCCACCTCGCTGTGCCCAGTGCGCTGTCCGAGGAGGGCGTCGCGCATCTCGCAGCGGGACCGGTCCAGAGTGCGGCCGTGGCTGTCACGGTGCAGCAGGTCGTGGGCGTCATGACCGAGGAGATCCGGACCGGACCGCCCCAGAAGGCTTTCCGCTGCGGCGTTGACCGCGATGATCAATCCCTCGCCGTCCACCACATAGGCAGGCGCCATCACGCCTTCCAGCAGGCCGCCCGGCAGGGTGACGGACAGCGCCCGGGATCCGGCTGGGGATCCCGCTTCCGGTACGACGGCGTCCATGCTCTCCCGTCCTCAGGTGCGACCTCGGGCTCTTGGACTACCCCTGGAGCAGGATCCCATGCCGGGAGGAATGCGGACCCTGGGCCACGCTCTCCGCAGGGCCCTTGTCCGCCATGGGGTGCCAGGCCGGGCCATCGGTCGAATCGGGAGAATCACGTTAGTCGGCGCGTCGTGGGGTAGCAGGGCTCTATGTGGCTTTTGTGCCCGCCGGGTGTCTACCACCCCCAGGACGACACGCTTCTGCTGGAGGACGCGCTGAAGCGGGAGCCCCTCGCAGCCGATGCCGATGTCCTCGACCTGGGGACGGGCGCGGGCGCGCTGGCGCTGACGGCCGCCGAACGCGGCGCCGGCCGGGTGACGGCCGTCGACGCCTCCGTGGGAGCCGTGCTCACGACGCGGCTCAACGCCCGCCTCAACCGTCTGCGCGTCAGGGTGCTGCGCGGCGACCTCACCGCACCCGTCACGGATCGCCGCTTCGACCTGATCATGGCCAACCCGCCGTACGTGCCGTCGCCGCGGGCGCGTCCGCCCAGCCGGGGCCGTTCCGTGGCGTGGGACGCGGGGCCGGACGGCCGGGTGCTGCTGGACCGGATCTGCTCCGACGCACCGCCGCTGCTCACACCGGGAGGCGTGCTGCTGCTCGTCCATTCGGGCCTCTGCGGGGCAGAACGCACGCTGGGACGACTGCGGCGCGCGGGACTGCGGGCGGTGGTCACCGATCGCCGGTACATCCCGTTCGGGCCGGTACTGCGCGGCAGGTCGGCGTGGCTGGAGGCGCGGGGGCTCATAGCCCCGGGCGAGGAGAAGGAAGAGCTGGTGGTGATCCGTGCCGAACGTGGACGATGAACCGTCTCCGACGCGTGTGACGCTCACCCGTGACGGCCCGATTTTGATCGAGGGGCCCGTGGAGGTCGTCCTGGACGACGGCCGCGTGGTGCGTTCCGACCGTTTCGTCGTGGCCATCTGCGCCTGCCGGCGCAGCCGGAAGTACCCGTGGTGCGACACCAGTCATCGTCGGCGCACCCCCGCTTCCGCAGCCCGCAAGGGTTAGGCGTCGCCCGCGTCGAGGCGGCTGCGCAGGCGCGCCAAGAGCCTGGTGAGCAACCGCGACACGTGCATCTGGCTGACCCCGAGGGCGTCGCCTGTCTGCGACTGCGTCATCTCCTGACGAACCGCATCTGCAGCAGGCACCGGTCGCGTTGGTCGAGGCCTGCGGTGACCGGCCGGAGGGCGAGAAGGTCTCCACGCCTTCGACGGCGGGGTCGGTGGCACGAAGACGTCCGCTATCGCCCCGTTGTCCTCGTCGTCGGGATCGAGGGCGCTGTCCAGCGACGCCGCGGTGCAACCGCTGACGGCCATACGCCCGAAGAAGGTCTTCGACAACTCCCGGGCCTCCCGCGGCCCGACCTTCTTCGCCTCCTCCAGCGGGCGCAGCCCGTCCCCGGCGGGGCTCGCGAGGTCCGCCTCCGGTGCGGTGCCCTCCGCATCGGCCGGACGAACGGCGACATGCCCTCGCCCTTTGGTGCAGCTCTGCTCGCGGACGCCTTCGGGGTACCCCGTGCGGCCCGTCCGAACCGGGCCTCAGGCGCGATGGTCGGCCAGGTTTACCGCACTCGCAGGCTTCAGTGCGAGCAGCCCGCGGGCGCACAATTCCCGCACGACGAGGGACAGCACGTCACTCTCGTCCAGCCCCCGCTCCCACCACGCTTCCGGGCCGGGTAGGGCTTGGGCTTCCACGTATGACACGTCCCGTGGTCGCGGGACACGGACTGCCTGTTCACGAAGACTCTTGGGGCACTACCGCGATATCGGCACCGGGACCGCCTCCTTGATGGGACATCCGGGTGATAGGGCCGGAACGCTCAGTCCTCGGCGAAGCGGGACCGGGCCCACAGCGGCAACACGGACTGCGTCCGCGCCGTCGACCTGCACGTCAAACCGGGGGTCACCAGCGACGAAGGTGACGGCGACGGCCAGCCGGAGATCCACGAGAAGTTGCTGTCCCCGGAGAGTCTCATCATGGCCTCGCCGACGTGGCTGGGCAGGCCGTCATCGATCGCCCAGCGCGTGCTGGAACGCATGGAGCCATGCTGTCCGAGACCGACGAGCACGATCGGCCGGAGGCCTACAACCGCGTGGCCGGCGTCGTGGTGACCGGCAACGAGGACGGCGCCCACCACGTCATCAGCGAGATCTCCGGAGCCCTCGGCGACATCGGCTACACCGTCCCGGGCCAGGCCTGGACGTACTGGCACCTCGGCCCAGGCGCCGGCCCCGACCACCTCGACGACGAGCGCGGTCACGACTGGTCGCACAGGACGGGCCGCGCCATGGCGGCGAACCTGTACGGCGTGGCCCGGGCCCTGGCGGCCACGCCCCTCGGCGCGCCGCCTGGGTGATCGCGGGCGTCACGGGACCATGAGGACCTTGATGGCGCCGTCGGCCTTCTTCTGGAACATGTCGTAGGCCTGCGGGGCCTGCTCCAGCGGGACGTGGTGCGTGGCGAAGCCGTCCACGCCGAGCGGGTCCTCGTCGGTCAGCAGCGGGAGGATCTCGTCGCTCCAGCGCCGGACGTTCGCCTGGCCCATGCGCAGCTGGATCTGCTTGTCGAACAGCGTCAGCATCGGCATCGGGTCGGTCATGCCGCCGTAGACGCCGGTGACCGAGATCGTGCCGCCTCGCCGGACCAGCTCGATGGCCAGGTGCAAGGCCCCGAGGCGGTCGACTCCCGCGGTCTGCATCAGCTTGGCGGCCCAGGCACGCGGGAGCAGGCCGGCGGACTGCTGGACCAGCTTGCCGACGGTGCTGCCGTGCGCCTCGGTGCCCACGGCGTCGATGACGGCGTCCGGGCCGCGGCCGTCGGTGGCGTCCCGGACGGCCTTCACGAGTTCGTCCTGGTCTTTGTACTCGTCGAGGCTGAAGACCTGGGCACCGTCGCGGCGCGCCCGGGTCAGCCGCTCCGGAACGTGGTCGATGCCGATGACCGTACCCGCGCCCAGGTGACGCGCGACGCGGCAGCACATGTCGCCGATCGGTCCCAGGCCCAGGACGGCCACGCTGCCGCCCTTCGGGACGTCGGCGTACTTCACCGCCTGCCAGGCCGTGGGCAGGACGTCGGAGAGGTAGACGAACCGGTCGTCGGCCGGGCCGTCCGGGACCTTGATCGGTCCGAACTGGGCCTGCGGGACACGCAGGTACTCGGCCTGAGCGCCGGGGACGCTGCCGTACAACTTGGTGTACCCGAACAGCTCCGCACCGCTTCCGTACTCGGTGACCTGGGTCGTCTCGCACTGCGTCGGCAGCCCCTCGCGGCACATGTAGCAGGTGCCGCAGGCGATCTGGAACGGCACCACCACCCGGTCACCGGGAGCGAGGTTGTCCACTTCGGAACCGACTTCCTCGACGATGCCCATGGGTTCGTGCCCGAGGATGTCGCCGGGAGTCATGAACGGGGCGAGGACCTCGTAGAGGTGCAGGTCAGAGCCGCACAGTCCGGTGGACGTGATGCGCACCAGCGCGTCAGTGGGCTCTTCGATCCGGGGGTCGGGCACGGTGTCGACCCGTACGTCGTGCTTGCCGTGCCACACGGTGGCCCGCATGGTCGATCACTTCCTCGCTGTTTGTCTTTCGCGACAGGACCATCGGGTACCCGTGGCCACGCCGGTGAACCGCCCGTCCGCACGCTCGTCCGGTCGGTCCGTGCCCGGGGGCACGTTAGAGATCGGACGGTCCGGGAACGCGTGACTGGGGCACCCGACCGTGTCACCGACGAGCAGAGGGCGGATGACGCAGATGGCTCGCGACGCAGACAGCGCCGAGGCCCGCGGGTCCGGGGCCGATCCGGTCGGACCGGATCCGAGCGGCCTGAAGCGCGCGCTCCGCGACCGGGTCGACGGTGAGGTGCGCTTCGACGCGGGCAGCCGGGGTGCGTACGCCACCGACGGGTCGAACCACCGCCAGGTGCCGATCGGCGTGGTGGTCCCCCGGGACCTGGACGCCGGGGCCGCGGCGGTCGAGGTGCGCGCCCGGTTCGGGGCGCCGGTACTCTCCCGAGGCGGCGGTACGAGCCTGGGCGGCCAGTGCACGAACACAGCGGTCGTGACCGGCTGGACCGAGTACTGCCACCACCTCCTGTCCGTCGACGCCGAGCGCAGGACGTGCTCGGTGGAGCCCGGCATCGTGCTGGACGAGTTGAACCGGCGGTCCCGGGTACGGTCTGAGATTCGGGCCGAAGCCCTCGACGCACAGCCACTGCGCGCCGGTCCGCGGGTACGCGACGAGGGGTGCCGCGGGCCGGCGGGCGACATCGGGTTCGCCTGCGGTCATGACGAAGTCTCCATGGCCGTGGGCGAACAGGGGGTGCTGCCGGCCGTGCGCCGTGCTCCCGCCGGCACCCTCGTCCTCGCCGACGGGTTCAGCCGCCGTACCCAGATCGAGCAGGGCGGAACGGGCCGGCGCGCCGTGCACCTGGCGGAAGCGCCGGCTTTCGCCCTTGACGGGCCGGTGCCCGGCGACCGGCCGGAGCGGCTCGCGGAGCGCCCGGACGCCTCGCCGCGGGACGGCCGACTGCCGGCCGCGGCAGGCGCTCTCGCCTCTGCCGCCGCGCTCGCGACCGCCGTCGCACCGCGCCACCGACCACGTGGAAACCGAACAGGAAGGTGAGTCCCCCGTGTCCCTCAAGGTCTCCGACTACGTTCTGCGGCGACTGCGGGAATGGGACGTCGACCATGTCTTCGCCTACCCGGGTGACGGCATCAACGGACTGCTCGCCGCCTGGGGGCGGGCGGACGACAAGCCACGGTTCGTCCAGGCCCGCCACGAGGAGATGGCCGCCTTCCAGGCGGTGGGCTACGCCAAGTTCTCCGGCAGGGTCGGCGTCTGCGCGGCCACCTCGGGGCCCGGCGCCATCCACCTGCTCAACGGCCTGTACGACGCGAAGCTCGACCACGTACCGGTGGTGGCGATCGTGGGGCAGACCAACCGCAGCGCCATGGGCGGCTCCTACCAGCAGGAGGTTGATCTGCTGAGCCTGTTCAAGGACGTCGCCTCGGAGTACGTGGAGATGGTGACGGTTCCCGAGCAGCTGCCCAACGTCATCGACCGGGCCATGCGGGTGGCCGCCGCGAAGCGCACCGTCACAGCCGTGATCATCCCGGCCGACGTCCAGGAGCTCGACTACTCCCCGCCGCAGCACGCGTTCAAGATGGTGCCCTCCAGCCTGGGCATGCCCTCCTTCGCCCCGGTGCCCGGCGATGCCGATCTGGACCGGGCGGCCGAGGTGCTCAACGCGGGCGAGAAGGTGGCGGTGCTCATCGGTCAAGGGGCGCGCGGCGCACGGCCGGAGGTGGAGCGACTGGCCGACACGCTCGGCGCCGGTGTGGCCAAGGCACTGCTCGGCAAGGACGCGCTCTCCGACGAACTTCCGTACGTCACCGGGGCCATCGGCCTGCTGGGCACCCGGCCGAGCTACGAGCTGATGCGGGACTGCGACACCCTGCTGGTCATCGGGTCCAGCTTCCCGTACACGCAGTTCCTGCCGGAGTTCGGCAAGGCCCGCGCGGTGCAGATCGACATCGACCCGTTCATGGTGGGCCTGCGCTACCCGTTCGAGGTGAACCTGGTCGGCGACGCCAAGTCGACCCTGACGCGGCTGCTGCCCCGGCTGGAGCGCAAGAAGCACGGCAGTTGGCGGAAGAAGATCGAGAAGGACACGGCGCGCTGGTGGGAGGTGATGGAGCGCCGCGCCGGCGTCGAGGCGGACCCGATCAACCCGGAACACGTCGTGCACGCCCTGGACGCGCTGCTGCCCGAGGACGTCATCCTGGCCGCCGACTCCGGTTCCGCCGCCAACTGGTACGCCCGGCACCTGCGGATGCGCGGCGGCATGCGCGGTTCCCTGTCCGGCACGCTCGCCACCATGGGGCCCGGTGTGCCGTATGTGATCGGCGCGAAGTTCGCCCATCCCGACCGGCCGGCGATCGCCCTGGTCGGTGACGGCGCGATGCAGATGAACGGGATGGCCGAACTCATCACCGCTGCCAAGTACTACCGGGACTGGTCCGATCCGCGGATGGTCGTCGCCGTCCTCAACAACGGCGACCTCAACCAGGTGACGTGGGAGATGCGCGCCATGTCCGGCGCCCCGCAGTTCCTGCCCTCGCAGGACCTGCCGGACGTCGCCTACGCCGACTTCGCGCGCTCCATCGGCCTGGACGGCCTGCGCGTCGAGAAGCCGGGCGAGGTCGAGGACGCCTGGCGGCGGGCGCTGGCCGCGGACCGTCCCTTCGTCCTCGACTTCCGCACCGACCCCGCCGTCCCGCCGATCCCGCCGCACGCCACGCTCGACCAGATCGAGGCCGCGGCGGCGGCCGTCCTCAAGGGGGACTCCGACCGGGACGCGATGGTCCGGCAGGGCTTCAAGGCGAAGGTGCAGGAGATGCTGCCCGGTCGTGGGCGCCGGGAGCACGGCGAGCACTGAGCCCGATCGCCGTGGCCGACGCCCCTCCCTGCGCACGGCGACGAACCGCCGGTGCGGGTCCCGGTCCATCGAGTCGGCCCCGGTGCGTGACGACGGGGCGGGGCACCCGCGGACCGCGCCGGGAGGAGGCCGCCGTACCGTGCGGACGCCGTCCGTCCCCGCCGTGCCCGGCGCGAGGGCGGTGGCACGGCCCGGTACCCGGTTGCCGCCGGTGATCACCGCGATCGTGTTCACGCTCATGTCCAGCTCTCCTGATTCCTCGTTCCGCGGTGCGGAGCCCGGTCGGGCCCCGCACCGCTCACCACCAGGTTCGGCGTGGACGCCGCGCCGATGAAGGCCTCACCGATCCAGGGAGGACGGTCCCCCTCTGGGCCCGGCCTCGGTGATCAGGCCGGGTTCCGGCGGGTCCACCACACGGACAGCGCGAGGAGCACGACACCCAGCGCCAGGCACAGGCCCGTCGCCGTCCACTGCAGCGGCCAGAGGTCCGAGGCGGGGTGGAACTCCGCCCAGTGGCCGGTGACGCCGTGGGAGGCGAGGCACTGCTTGATGTTCCCGGAGGCGTAGCAGTCCCAGGCCTCGGACACCCGGTGCCCGTCCTTGGACAGCGGGCCGTCCGCCAACTGCCAGGCGCCGTCGGGGACCGGAGGTTCATCGGTGTGCTGCGCGTACCCCGTGCGGATGGGCCACAGGTGCGGACGGACCGCCTCGAGGAGGGCGAACAGCCCGGCGCCGGCGACGAGGGTGGCGCCCATGGCCAGGACGGTGCGGCGCAGGACGAGACCCAGGGTCGCCCCCAGGAGGTAGAGCAGGACGCTCAGGCCGACGACGACGGGCCCCACCCCGTAGAACGGGTACCACTCGTGCCAGGCGAACATCGGCCCCATCACCTCGGCCACCGGATGCCACCACCAGGTCATCGCGGCCGCGATGACACCGCTGACGACGACCGTCATGGCGAGCGGCACACCCAGCTTCGCCGCGAACCAGCGCATGCGGGTCACGGACTGGGTGGCCGCCGTCCGGTACGTCCCCGACTCCAGCTCCTGCGCGAGCTGCGGCCCGCCCAGGAAGAGGCCGAAGAGGAACGGGAGCAGCAGCATGGCCTGGAGCGGCCGCCGCATCGGGAACTGGTACTGCTGCCCGAACCTGTTGAGGCGGCTGAAGCAGCCTTCGGTGAGCTGATGGCCCCGGCAGGCGTCCAGGTGCTGCGCGGTGACGGCTGCGGCCGCGTGCTGGTGCTGTACGAGGGCGTAGCCGGCGACCGCCGCCGCGACCGCCAGTCCGATCCAGAAGGCGGTGCGGTTCTGCCGCCAGATCAGCCACGTCAGTCCGCGCAGTCGCGGACCGCGGCGAACGGCGGTGCGGCCGCGGGTGGTCGCGGTGCTCATGCCGCCACCACCTCCATGCCGCCGTCGACCCGCGCGCTCGGGGTGAGGAGTGCGGGCGCCTCGGGCGCGCGCAGATAGCCGAGGACCAGTTCCTCCAGAGTGGGGACGCGGTGGCCGGCGTCGGACGGGGACGCGTGGGAGGTGCGGACGAGCGAGCTGTGGCCGCCCTCGCCGCCGGAGCTCGCGATGACCTGGTGGCCGTCCGGGACGGGCTCCTGCCGGTCGGGCAGGGTGATCTGCCGGTGCTCGGCGAGGAGGAGGTCCACCTCGCCGGCCAGCCGGACCGTGCCGTTGTTGACGAGCACGAGGTAGTCGCAGGCGCTCTCCAGCTCGGAGACCAGGTGCGAGGACATCACCACGGTCGAGCCGTGCCGCCGGGCCTCGGCCTGGAGGATGTCGTTCATCTGATGGCGCACCAGGGGGTCGAGGTCGGCCATCGGCTCGTCCAGGAGCATCAGTCGGGGGCGCTTGCCCAGCGCGAGGGCGAAGGCGACGCGGGTGGCCTGTCCGCCGGAGAGGGTGCCTACCCGGGCGTTCATGGGGACCTGGCCGGCGTCGATGACGGACTCGGCGGTCTCCTGGTGCCAGGTGGGGTTGAGCTCCTGGCCCATGCGCAGGATCTCGCTGACGCGGAACCGGGGGTAGAGGGCCTTCTGCTGGCTGAGGAACGCGGTGCTCTGGCGGGCCTGGATGCTGCCGGGGCGGTGCCCGGACAGTGTGATCGTGCCGGTGGTCGGGGTGATCAGGTCGGCGGCCATGGACAGCAGGGTGGTCTTGCCCGCGCCGTTGGGGCCGACGAGCGCGCAGACGCGGCCGGCGGGAAGACGGAAGGAGGTGTCGCGCAGCGCCCACCCGCGGCGGTAGCGCCGGCCCAGCCCGACGGTCTCGATGGCGGGGACGTTGGGGGAATCGGTCATGACGTGATGGCCCGTGTGATCTTCCTGTGCGTGTGCGTCGTTCACCGGTCCTGGGCGGCGGGAGCCGTGCCGTGACGGAGGCGCCAGAAGAGGGTGAGCAGCGCGGCGCCCACGACGAGGAGGATCAGGTGGGGCAGTCCTGGGACGGCCTGGCCGGCGCCCCACACCGCAAGGTGGGCGAGGATGCGCTCGGTGAGCGGCACACCGCCCAGCAGGAGGAGTACGACGCCGGCGAGGCCGGCGAGGAGCTGTGCGGGGCGCTGGACGAGCGGAACGGATTCCGTACGCGGGGTGGGGTTCATGTCACCGAAGTTATGGCGCGGGCCTGTCGCCGGTCTTCGGCGGAAAGTCTGTGTTCCGCGGGTGACGAAAGTCGCGGCGGGAGGCGCCGCCTATACCTTCGTCTATGGTTTCGCGGCGCCCACCGGCCCGCGCCGCACGGGCCTGCGCTCCCCGGGGTGCTCCCGGGACGGTCACCTGCCCCGGCGTGTGCCGGGCGCGCCTCGGGCGCACCCTGGAGATGCGGCCCCGCTCCGGCTTGCCGAATCCGCCCTCGGAGCGGGGCCGCTTGCCTCCTGGACGCCCGGGCTGGGACACACGGCCGGTGCCCGTACCGCGGACGGCGGACCCGGAGGGCACGGCGCACCGGCTGTGGGTACGGTCGGTCGGGCAGACGAGGCGGTCCCCGATCGCCTTCTCACTCGCCTGACGACTCCGTGAGGGCACCCGGCGCCTCCCGCCGGGGCGCGATGCGGCTCGCGCACCCCGACGGGAGTCCGGGACACCAGGGGTCAGGCCTCGGCGCCGCGCAGGGTCCGGAGGTCGTCCGCGGCCTGCGCGCGCATGGCGGGCAGGAGCGGCAGCACCGGCTCGGGCAGGGCCGCGAGCATGAGCGCGACCTCCTCGGGGGTGCCCACCTCGTCGAGGAAGCCGATCATCAGGTGGCCGGCGACGGGCGGCGTGGTGGCGATCACCCGCTGGGAGAAGTCCGCCCAGTACTCGGGCGTGACGTGCTCGCGCAGGGCGGGGAAGAGGACGGGCTCTTCGTGCGCCAGGTGGCTGTGCACGGTGTCGCGTACCGCGACGGCCGCCTCGTGGAGCGCGGGCCTGCCTGCCTCGGCGTCACCGCTCAGCACGACGGCGGCGAGCGCGTCGAGGGCCTCGTCCAGTCGCTCGTGTTCCGCGCTGAGCTCCCCCAGCGCGTCGGCGGCGGCCGGCGACGTCGCGACGATCCGCGGCCACAGGTCCTCGTCCTCGGTCTCGTGGTGGTGGCGCAGGTTCACCACCAGGAAGTCCCGCAGCTGGGCCAGCGTGCCCAGGGGCGCGGAGGGGCGGAGGGCCGCCTCCGCCAGCAGCGCGGTGGCCACGCGGTGGACTTCGTGGGCGAGCCGGGTCTCGACGACGGACATGGGCTCGTGCGGGGAGTGGTTCATGAAACGGAACATATTCATTAGAGGTAATTACTGTCAATATAATCACTTACGGTGGAGAGGTATGCTGCGTCGGTGACGAGCCGGAAGTACCACTCCCCCCTCCGCGCACATTCGGCGGCCGCTACGCGCGAAGCGATCCTGGGCAGCGCGCAGGCGCTCTTCCTGGCACGGGGGTACGCCGGGGTGACCATCGGGGAGATCGCGGAGGCGGGGAAGGTCGCCGTGCCCACGGTGTACAGCAGCGTGGGGAACAAGCCGAAGATCCTGGCGGCCCTGCTGGAGCCCGCCCTCACGGACCCCGCCATCGCCGAAGCGCTCGCCGCGGTCGAGCACAGCGACGACCCGCGCGCCGTGATCACGCTGACCGCCGAGGGCACCCGGCTCACGCACGAACGCCACTGGGATCTGGTGTACGGGCTCTTCTACCGGAATCCGCCGGGGGAACCGGCCGTCAAAGCGGTGCTGGACAGGGGGGCGGACGACTACGTCCAGGCCCTGACCAGGGTCGCGGACCGCCTCGCGGCGCTCGGCGCGCTGCGCCCGGACGTCAGCCGCACCGAGGCCGTCGACCTGCTGTGGTTCCACCTCGGCCCGCACGCCTGGAGCACGCTCGTCGGTGAACGCGGCTGGGCCTTCGACCGTGCGCAGAGCTGGATCGCGCGTGCCGCCTGCCGCGAGCTGCTCCGGGAGTCCTGAGGCGGCCGTTCAGTCCACGGGAGTCGTGGAGAGCGACCGGTCCGCGGCCCAGGAGGCGAGGATGCGCAACCCGTCGTGGGTGGGCGAGCCGACCTCGGCGGTCCAGATCACGAGCTTCTGGTCGGGGTCGGTGGTGGCGGTCAGCGTGTCCCAGTCCAAGGACAGTTCACCGGCCACCGGATGGTCGAGGACCTTGGTCCCCACCGTGAGCGCGGCGACGTGGTGGCCGGCCCACCACGAACAGAAGTCGTGGTCCTGCGCGGACAGTTCCCCGACGAGCGCGGTCAGCCCGGGATCGCTCGGATACTTGGCCGCCTCCATGCGCAACTGGGCCACGCAGGAGCGGGCGATGGTCCCCCAGTCGGTGTACAGCGTCCGCATGGCGGGGTCCGTGAACAGGATCCGGGGGTAGTTCCGGTGCTTCTCCGGAATCCTCCCGAAGTCGGTGATGAGCGCCGCCGCGAGCACGTTCCAGGCGATGACGTCCATGCGCCGCCCGAGCACCATGGCGGGGGTGGCCGGGAGGTCGTCCAGGAGGCGCCGCAACTGCGGCTGGACCTTCTGGCGGGTTCGGCGGCGGGGGCGCGCGGTCTCCTTCCCCGCGAGGCCGAAGAGGTAGTCGCGCTGGTCCTCGTCGAGGTGGAGGGCCTCGGAGAGCGCGTCCAGGACCGGGGCGGACGCATGCATCCGGCCCTGCTCCAGGCGCGTGTAGTAGTCGGTGGAGATCGCCGCCAGCCGGGCGACCTCCTCCCTTCGCAGTCCGCTCACCCGGCGGTTTCCGGCGCCGTCGGGCAGGCCGACCGTCCGGGGGCTGAGCTCGGCGCGGCGTGCCTTGAGGAACGCACCCAACTCTTCGAGCTGTGCGTCGGGGGCCATGTGTCCAGTGTGGCACCGCCGCCGCCACCGCTCAGGGGGCCGGTTCCCTCCCAGGGGGTGTCGCACATGCGGTGCGACGTCGTCCAGGCGGGCCCGGCCCTGCACCGGCACGCCGTCGGCCGGGCACCGCACGTCACCGCGGTCCGGGTACGCGCGGCCACCGGGCGCGGGCTCCGGGTCACAGACCGGCGTCCGCCAGGATGCGGTGCATCCGGTCGAGCGGCAGGGCGGGGTTGGCCGCGGCCGAGTCGGCGACCTCGGGGGCCGGGTCGCTGAGCAGTCGTTCCAGCAACGCGAGCGTGACGCCGGGGTGCCCCGCGACCCCGCGGCGCAGGTAGGACTCCTCGGCGGCGGCGAGCCGTTCCAACGCGGGTACGGGGAGTCCGGGGTCCTCCAGGGCGACGCGGCGCACGCGCGGATCCGCTTCCTCGGCGAACGAACACAGCTTGTGGCGGGGAAAGTTGGGGTGCTCGACGAGGGCGGCCGTCCGTGATCGCCGTGGGCGCGTACCAGCCGCTCCAGGACCTCGACCGCGCGACCGCGGCGCGCACCTTGGGGTCCGGCGCGGCGGCGAGTGCCGTCCGGGGCCGGCCGTAGGCCTCCTCGATGCCCTCGATGCCGATCGGCGCCTCGTTCTCCACCATGGAGCGGACGAAGTCGGCGGGCGCGTCACGGATCGCCGGATCGGGATGCCCCTCGATCCTGCGGAGCATGCCCGGCGAGAGCCGGTCCGCGCGGAGCAGGAAGGCGCTGTCGCCACCGCCGTACGTCAGCAGGGCCTCGACGACCGCGTCCGGCAGCCGCCCACGACGCAGATGGATCCCGTGCCGGCCGTGGTCGTGCGCGGCCAGGCGCACCAGGACGTCGTCGGGGGCCGCGGGATTGCGTCCGAGACCGAAGAGTCGGGGGTGTGTGAGGCTGGTGATGCGCCCAACCTAGCGACGCGGCAACGGCTTTCCGTCGGCCGGCGCGGCGAGGACGGCCTCCGCCTGCCGCAGGATCCCGCGCGCGAAGTCACCGGCGGGGAGGACGTCGTGGACGAGCCCGGCCGACTGCCCCGTGAACGGCAGGTACTCGTCCCCCCGCCCGCGGCGGATCGCCGCCAGCAGGCGCGGTACGGCCTCCCCGGGGTCGACCCGCCCGGGGTGGTCGCGGAGGGTGTCGGCGAATTCCGTACGCAGGGCGGGAGGACGCGGTCGCTGTTGAGCGCCTTGACGGCGTCCACCACGTCCGCGCCGACGATCCGCTGCTTCCAGTCCTGGGAGACGTTCATCTCGGTGGACGCGAGGAACCGCGTGCCCATCGACACGCCCTGGGCGCCCAGGGCCGCCCTCGCCGCCGCCGGTCCCGGCGCGCCGCTGGAGCTCACCACCGTCGAGCGCCGTGAGCCGGGACCCCACGACGTCGTCATCGACATCGCCCACACCGGCATCTGCCACACCGACATCGCCCTCCTGCGCAACCACTGGATGGAGGGCCTGTTCCCCATGGTCCCGGGCCACGAGATCACCGGGACGGTCGTCGCGGCCGGCCCCGGCGCGACCCGCCACGCGGTCGGTGACCGGGTGGGCGTCGGCTGCTACGTCGACTCCTGCCGCGCGTGCGAGAACTGCCTCGCCGGCCAGGAGCAGCACTGCCTGAAGGGCGAGGTCCTCACCTTCGGCGCGCTGGACTACGACAGGCGGCCCACCTTCGGCGGCTACAGCCGCAGGATCGTCGTGGACGAGAACTACGTGCTCCGCATCCCGGTCGGCCTCGGCCTGGACGTCGCCGCCCCGCTGCTCTGCGCCGGGGTGACGATGTACGCGCCCCTGCGCCGCTGGGGCGCGGGGCCCGGCAGGAAGGTCGCCGTCGTCGGCATGGGCGGCCTCGGACACATCGGCGTGAAGATGGCGCACGCGATGGGCGCCGAGGTCACCGTCCTCGGCCGGAGCCCGTCCAAGCGCGAGGACGGACTGCGGTTCGGCGCCGACGCCTACGTGTCCACGGGGGACGCTTCCTGGTTCCGGGACCACGGGCGGAGCTTCGACCTGATCGTCAACACCGTGTCGGGCGGCATCGACACCAACGCCTGTCTCCGCCTCCTGCGTCTCGACGGCGTGCTGGTCAACGCCGGTGTCACCGCCGAGGCCGCCACGTTCCAGGGCATGCTGCTCGGCGACCCGCGCCGGATCATCACCTCGACGAAGAACGGCGGAATCCGCGAGACCCAGGAGATGCTGGAGTTCTGCGCGCGGCACGGCATCGTCGCGGACATCGAGACCGTGCCGGCGGACCGGGTCGACACCGCCCTCGACCGCCTGGAGCGCGGCGACGTGCGCTACCGCTTCGTGATCGACGTCTCCACCCTCGGTCAGGCCGGTTAGGGGCGAATCCGATGGCCCAGGTGGGCGGCCTCGCCAGGCACGGCGCCCCCTGATCGGTACCGACTGCACCGGAACCTTCCGTCAGGACACGGCCGGCCGGTTGCTGGAACGCTCATCCGTCGACGACCGGTCCTGTGCCCGCTGCCCGTGCGGCTTCAAGTGGCTCGGTGACATCCGGGACAGACCGGCGCGACAGGTCAAGCGCTGTCGCGGCGGACAGCACGACGGGGGCGGCGGCAACGGCGAAGCACACCGCCAGGGGCATACGCCCCACCAGCAGTCCGGCCGCGGCTGTCCCTCCCGTCGAACCGGCGTTGAAGGCGGTGTTGACCCACGCGCCTGCTGTGGTGCGGGCACCCGGACCGGCACACTCGTCGGCGATCAGATACGCCGTCGCGATGGCCGGGGCCACGAACAGCCCGCCCAGCGCCACCCAGGCGATGAGCACATAGGGATGAGGTGAGAGGCCGGTCACCGCCAGAACGAGCCCCAGGGCGAGCGCCAGCGATGACAGCCGGAACCGGCTTGAGGCGCGCCACTGGACGGAGCCGTAGACGAGGCCGCCGACGGCGCTGCCGGCGGACAGCGCCGCCAGGACCCAGGGCACCACGTGGGAGGCGTGACGTTCGTCGGCGAAGGCGATCACAAGGAGATCCAGCGCCCCAAGGCTCGTACCGAGCCCGGCAGTCACGGCGATCGCCTGCCCCAGCCCGGGGGTGCCCCCCTGCCGGCCGGGGGTCACACCCGGGGGAACGTTCCCGGACGGTGCCGCTGACGCCGCAGCGGCCTTGCCCCGGTACCCCAGACTGCGGGCCGCCGGGGACGCCGCCAGCATCAGTGCCCCGCCCATACGAGGGCGGCGCTCACGGCAAGACCCACCCACGGCGCGGCAACTTTCACCAGCACGCCCACCAGCAGCGGCCCGGTCACGAACAGAAGCTCCTCGGCCACACCGTCCAAGCTGTACGCGCGTTGCAGCAGCCCCCGGTCGGGGACCAGGGCGCTCCACAACCTCCTCATCACCGGACCGAGCGGTGGCGCACTGGCACCGGCGGCTCCGGCAAGGACGCCCAGGAGGACTCCCGACGCGCCTTCCCTTGCTGTCGCGAGGGCCAGCCCGGTCAGCAGCACCGCGTAGACGGCGGCCATGGGAGGCAGTACCCGGCGCGGCCCGTACCGGTCGACCAGACCGGCGCGGGCAGGGGAGAGAAAGACGCTGGTCAGCCCGAACACAGCCATGACACCGCCTGCCACGGCGTAGGAGGCGGTGGCCTCCTTGACCGCCAGAACGAGGGACAGCGAGACCATTCCGTAGGAGAGGCGGCCCAACAGCGCGGCACCGAACGTGCGGCAGGCATGGGGGGTACGCAGCACGGCCGCATACGACGGGGCGGCGACAGACGAAGACATGATCATGTTCCTCGGAGAAGACAGCGCCGGACTCGCGGCGCTCACGCGTACACGGGCAGCGAGGACCGCGCCCAGCGGGGCGCGGCGGCACTGACTCCTATGCACGCGAGAGGAACATGCGGGCGAACATAGCAGTGCGGCAGCCGAACGGGCTATCGGCCGGCGAAAGTGGCGGGAAGCGACCGGTCTGCCGACGCCGGCGAAACGCCAGGCCGGTAAGCGGCCCGCCCGCGATGCGTCCTCGCCGGTGACTGGGCAGGCTGGGAGCATGCGCACCGAGGGGCCGCCGGTGGTCGTGGAACCCCCGGTCGACGGCCGAAGGGTCGTGATCCGGGGCGACTACTTCGGCACCGCGCACTGCCTGGCGGATCTGCTGCGGTTCCTGTGGCTCGCCGGGTACGACGCCGGCACGGTCAGCCTCACCGACCCCGGGCAGGTGGAGTGGCGCGGGGGCGGCCCGGAGGCGTGGTGAACGCCGCCGGCGGACGGGCTCAGCGGGGCGACGGGCTCAGCGGGGCGAGACGTAGCGGGAGCCGGGGCGCAGGCGTACGGCTCTGACGCGTTCCGGGGCGGTGATCCGGCCGTCCTGGCAATCGGGACAGAGTTCGTGCCGGCCCTGGTCGGTGACGACGGTCCCCCAGCCGAAGCACGGTCGGCATTCGCGGGCCAGGTCGACGTTCGCGCGGGGAGTGGGGCTGGGGATTCCCTCGGCTCCTCGGATCATGTGGCACCCCTCTGTGCTACCTCCGGAGATTTTGCGTGGTTATTACCCATTCGATAGGACATACACCCATTCCGGGCTGTTTTTATCCGACGCGGCGCCGTCGGCGCGCGCTCCACTGCGCCAGCGGCTGCAGGGCCGCGATGAGCGCCTGGCCGTCGGGGGCGAGCTCGTAGCGGACCTGCACGGGGGTGCTGGGGATGACCGACCGCGCGATGAGACCCTCGGCCTCGAGCTCGCTCAGGCGTTGCGCGAGCAGCCGGTCGGAGATGCCGGCGATGACGGCGCGGTACTCCCCGAAGCGGCGCGCGCCACGCGACGCCGCGAACAGGATCGCCCCCGTCCAGCGACGGCCGACGAGTTCGACCGCGCCCTGGAAACTCGGGCACGCCTCGTCGTGGACCGAGCCTCGCTCCAGGCGGAGTGCCGGCGGCCGGGGGGTGGTCGTCTCGTGGGATCCCGTGGTCATTCCTCGGAGCGTAGCGATGGGCGGCCGCGGGGGCGGGCACCGCACCTGGTCCTGCCGGTACCAGGACAGGTTTCCCCTGGCAGCCGGGGACGGGCGGGCGGCCGCCGTGGTCGCGATGGAGCGAAGGGCGCCGCCCGTGGACCGAAGGATCGGGAGGCCGGCGTTCGGTCGTGTCGGCCACGGTCGGGTTCTCACAGGCGAGAGCATGGGGAGTCGGTCGCCGTCGGCACGGTGTCCTCGGTACGGGCCGACGCTCTGCGGCGAACAGGGGCGATCTTGGAGGGCACGGTGTCGGACGATGCCGACGCGGGTCGGCGGTGGGCAGCCCAGCCTGGTTTCTGGCGGCAGGTCGTCGAGCAGTTGGGGGCGTCACTGGTCGTGCTCGGACCTTCCAGGCGCGTCGTCGCGGCCAACCCGGCCGCCGAACGGCTGCTGAGCCGCGCCGCCGACGCGATGGTCGGCGAGGACTTCCACGGCCTCGTGCACCGGCACGCGGACCGCGAACGTCCCGGCATCCGGTGCAGGTTGCTCGAAGCACTGACCCACGCCGGTGAGGCCCACTCGGACAGCGACAGGTATCTGTGCGGTGACGGCAAGCTGGTCGAGGTGTCCTGGTCCGCCGCACCCGTGACCGACGGCGCCTCGTTCGAGGGGACCGCGATGCTGTTCGCCGGCCTCTCCGACGACCGGACTGAACGTACCGAGCACATGGAGGCGCTGGAGGGCCTGACCGGCCGGCTCACACTGGTCGCGGAGATCACGGCGGTACTCGGCCAGACCCTTGAGACGGACGAGGCGCTCACGCGCCTCGGGCGCCTTCTGGTCCCCGGACTCGCCGACTGGGTGGCGGTCGACCTGCTCGTCGGCGACGACGAGACGCACCGGGTGGCGGTCACCGGGCCCGACGGCCGCGACCGTGGGCAGGAGGGCTGGCGCGCCCGCCTTCCCTTCTCGGGCGAGTCCCGTTCCCCACTGGTCCAGGCCGTGCGCGGGGCGGTGCCCGTCCTGCAGGAGCAAGCGGGTACGCCCGCACGGCCGGACTCGCCGCTGGCCGCCCTGCACAACGGCTTCCTTCAGTCGGTGAGTGCGGCATCGGCGCTCACCGTGCCGCTGGGCTCGGGAAGGCGTTCCACCGGAGCACTGACCCTGGTCCGCACCGACCCCGCCTTCCCCTTCGGCAACGACGACCTGCAGGTCGTCGTTGACATCGGCCGCCGGGTCGGCCAAGTCCTGGACAATACCCGCCGGTTCGGCCGTCAGCGGGACGTCGCCGAGGCCATGCAGCGGAACCTGCTCACGCCCCTGCCCGAGTCAGGACGGCTGCTCATGGCCGCCCGCTACCAGCCCGCACCCGCCGCGTCCCAGGTCGGTGGCGACTGGTACGACGCGTTCCAGCTCAAGGACGGCGTGACCGCGCTGGTCATCGGCGACGTCGTCGGCCACGACCTGACGGCCGCGGCGGGCATGGCCCAACTGCGGGGAATACTGCGATCCCTGGCCTGGGATCGCACCGAACCCCCCAGTGCGGTCGTCGACCGCCTCGACGACGCCATGCCCGTGATCACCACCGTCCCCATGGCTACCCTCGTCCTGGCCCGCGTCGAGGGCCCCCGCGACGGCCCCTGGACCCTGCGCTGGACCAACGCCGGACATCCTCCGCCACTGCTGCTCACCCCGGACGGCTACGGGCGGTACCTCGACGACGCACGAGGTCCGCTGCTGGGCGCCCGTATCGGCACCAGCGACCGCCGGCCCGACGCCACCACACCCCTGCCGCCGGGGTCCACGCTGCTGCTCTACACCGACGGCCTCATCGAACTGCCGGGCGCCGACATCGACACCGGCCTCAGCCGCCTGCGCCGCAACGCCCTGGCACTCGCCGAGGAGCCCCTGGACGAGTTCTGCGACCAGCTCCTGACCCGCATGCCCCCCGGCAACGTCGACGACATCGCCCTCCTCGCCCTGCGTCTGCCCCCGCCATGAGAGCCGGCCGCGGGTGCCGGGCGTCCGGCATCACCCCTTCGGCTACCCGGCGTGCGCGATCGGGCACTGAAAGTGATCCTTGCTGTGGGTTCGACGTCCCTCGTGACGGTCCCCGCCGCTTACTGCGGGGTGGGCGGCACGGGCCGCCTGCAGAGAACCCATACCTGGAGGTGACGTGTTGTACCGAATAACCAGGCCCATGTCATCGGCACAGCGACGCTACGGCCGAGTCCGCGTGATGACGATCGCCGCGAGCGCCGCACTCGCGTCCTGCTTCGTGACGGGCACGGCGTTCTCCGCGTCCGCGGACGGCGGCACCACGGCGGCGGCCGAGACCGCGCAGGACGTCCAGCAGCGGTCCGTGCACCCGTGCTACCAGTACCCGACGTACCCCAACTACCCCAACTACTGCCTGAACCGTCCGGGCATCCCCGGCCCTCCCGGACCGCAGGGACCGGCCGGTCCCGCGGGTCCCGCCGGCCAGACCGGGCCCGCCGGGCCTGCCGGACCCCAGGGCCCGGCCGGCCCTCCGGGTACCGGTGGCGGGCTCTCCGGGGCCCACACCCTGGTCGCCACGTTCACGGCGGACGGCGCCGACCACACGCTGTCCTGCCCCGCGGGCGAGCTGGCCATCGGCGGAGGATTCCAGGTCACCAGGGCCACGATCGTGACCAGTGTCCCGTTCGCGAACCCGTCCACAGGGTGGACGGTGAACGCGGTGCCGGCCGGACTGGCCCCCAACACCGTGACCGCGGTCGTCGCTTGCGCGCTCGCGACGCCCTGACCTGAGCCGACCGAGCCCGGCGCACCGTGCGGTGCGCCGGGACGGCGCCTGGTCACGGGGGCGAGAAGCCTCGCCGGCCGGGCGCGATATGCCCCGCTACGTCCTGGGCAGACCCCCCGCCGAGTCCGGCGAACCCCGACGCTTCCGCAGGGCGCTGTCCGGACGGAGCGACGCCGTCGCGAGAGCCAGAATCAGTCCGATCACGCCGACGATGACGTTGTTGGTGATGGTGCGGGTGGTACTGACGTTGCCCGTGACACACCATGGCGAGATGATCACCCACACGGCGATGATCGCTGCCACCCAGGCCCTGGAGTGGGTCCGCTCGAAGCCGCGCCCCACGCCTCCCATGAGCAGGGCATACGCGATACCGGCGACGAGGTTGCTGACGGCTATCGTCGACAGCGCGTTGAAGCCGAACAGTGCGTTGAAGCCCACGATCCACGGTGAAGCGGCCAGGTATATGCCGGTGAGCAGGCCCATCGCCTCTATGGCCTGGCCGCGATTGGTCGCCGTCGCGCGCTCGTAATCCGCACGAAGTTCCAGCAGGTCGGGGTGCTGTTCAATGCCGGGTTGCGTCCGGGACATACGGACCATCTCCGTTCATTTCGAACATTCTCCCTATCCCATACCCGGATGCGCCCATCCGAGTCCGGTCTTCTTCGACGGCACGACGGCCGCACAGCGGCGGGGCGTCAAAGGCATCGAGGGGACCCGGTCCGGCGGTCCTGAACCCGCAGCCGGTTGCCGGCTTCACCGCCGCCCACGGCCTCCACGCGCCTGCCTGGAGGAGCGATCGGGCCCTCGGTCCTCGTCCTCCTCGTCTTCGTCCTCCTCGTCTTCGTCCTCCCCCTCCTCGTCCTCGTCCTCGTCCTCGTCCTCGTCCTCGGGGTACTCTTCGTCCCCCTCTGCGCCCTCTTCCTCTTCGCCCTCTTCGTCCTCTTCGTCTTCCTCGGGGTACTCCTCTTCCTCCCCCTCCGGGTACTCCTCCTCCCCTTCCTCTTCGTCCTCCGGGTACTCGTCCTCCGCGTCCTCGTCAGGCTCCTCCGAGCCTTCCTCTTCGGCAGCCTGCTCTTCCTCCTCGACGGCTTCCTCGTGCGTGCGGACCACTTCGCCGTCGCGAATCTCCCCGCGCCAGCCGTCAGCTTCCTCGTCGGTAAGGGTCACGTAGCGCAGGAAGTGCTTGAAATCCAGGCGTAGACGACGCCCCTGGGCGCGCCAGATGTTTCCGGTCTTCTCGAAGAAGCCAGAGGGGTAGTACTCGACCACGAGCACGATACGGGTGAGGCTGGGCGCCAGTTCGTGGAAGCTCACGCAACCGCGTGTCGTGCCCTTGGCTCCCTCCGAGGTCCACACGATGCGTTCGTCCGGCACCTGCTCCTGCGTCGTGGCCTTCCACCCTCGTGTCGACGGTCCTACTTTGACCTTCCAGTCGCTGTCCGTGTCCTTGCCGCGTGACGCGCTGCGGACGCCCTTGGTGAAGGTGCTGAACTTCTCATACTGGGTCCAGTGGTCGTAGGCGAAACGCAGCGGCACACCCACGTCCTGCGCCTCGATGATGTTCATGACCTTGGACGTGCCGGACTTCCGGCCCTTGCCGCCTCCACCGCCGAAGGCCTCCTTGACCTTGCCGACGACGCTGTCCTTGACGCTTTTCGCCTTCTCGCCGATCAACGCCTTGAGCGGTGAATCGCCTTGGAGCATCCGCAGACCCGCCTTGGGGAGCACGCCGCCCCCGTCCGCCACACCTTGGAGCCCGCTGGTGACGTCGCCGAGCTTGTCGCTGGCCTTGTCCGCCAGATTCTGTACCTGCGCTCCCAGGAAATTCGTGAACGCGCCGCGCAACTGGTCAAGCCCCGAACCCTGTTCGCCTCCGCCTGTCGTGCCGGCCATGGGCCTACCTCCGCCGTGTGGATGCCTTCTTGGCCGCCGTCTTCTTGGCCGCCGTCCTCTTGGCCGCCGTCCTCTTGGCCGCCGTCTTCTTGGCTGGCGCCGTCCTCTTGGCAGGCGCGGAGGACTTCCTCGCCGCTACCGTCCTCTTCGCAGGCGGCGTCTTCTTCGCGGGCTCCGTCCTCTTCCCCGTTGTTCCCTTGGCCGATGCCTTGCGGGGAGCCGCCTTGGCGGGGCGGCGAGTTCCCCCCTGGCCGCGCGCACCCTCATCCCGGCCCTCGTCCGCCTTGCGGGCTGTCCTGCGGCGCCTGGGCTCAGGCTTCTCCGGCTCCTCCTCTGCTTCCTCTTCCTCTTCCTCTTCTTCCTCTTCCTCTTGTTCCTCGTCTTCGTCTTCGGGCTCCTCTTCGTCCTCGTATTCGCCTTCCTCTTCTTCCTCGCCTTCCGGCTCCTCTTCCTCCTCGTGTTCTTCCTGCGGTTCTTCCTCGTCCTCCGGCTCCTCCTCCTTGCGCTTTCCTATGCGCTCAGTGCGCGCTTGCAAGGAATCGGCGAACTCGGAGAGCTTGCGGTCGGCAACCGCACCCATCGCCTGACGGCCGGCTTTCAAAGCCTCGCCTCGTAGCTGCTCACTGAGTTCTTCGAATTGAGGAAGTTCGCGCAGCCTCTTGACCCCTTCCGTCAGCAACTGTTGGGGTTCGAGGCCGACTCGGCGTCCGGCCAGGTAGGTCGCGATGCCGAAGGCCAGCCGCCCCTTCTTGGTGCGGCCGAGGATGTAGCCTCCGGCGACCGCGACAGCAAGAGCGACTTTTGGTACGTCATTCATCAAGTGTCCCTTCGAGAGGGTGACCGAGCTGGTGTTCCGGCCCGGCGCCCGACGGCGTCGGATACGCGGGCTCGCTCCGTCAGGGCGAAGCGTCTGAAGGGGGTAGCGGGCAGTGGCCGCGCTGCTCGCTCCGCTATCTCCAGTCTGGGTTGTTACGTCAGCAGGCGCATGCGGAGAGCGGAACCTTATGGGGGCGGCCAAAACATCCCGGCACGACACCCAGGTGATCACGGTGCCCCATCGACGGCGGGGCCCCAACGATCTCTCCCGCCTCGCCACCTCATGCGCCGGTGTGAGCCGGCTCCCAGCATGGGAAATATGTGCGCAGATGACGTCCAGCGACCGCTGATGCGGCCGGACTTCACGACCGACGCCATGCCCACCGGCGCAGTTCCTGCTCACAGCGCAGACGAAACGCATGAACGAGCGGCCGGCCTCGCCGAGGCAACCAGAAGGGGAGCCGCAGGAGCCGCCCACCAGGTTGGC
Organism: Streptomyces sp. PA03-3a; assembly: GCF_033792735.1. NCBI lineage: Bacteria > Bacillati > Actinomycetota > Actinomycetes > Kitasatosporales > Streptomycetaceae > Streptomyces > Streptomyces sp. PA03-3a. The sequence continues at coordinate 10,225 of NZ_JARAVM010000041.1, read as the reverse complement.
GAGATGGCCGGGGCCGCCGCCGAGGCCATGGAGTCGTTGAAACCGCGGCTGCGTGGATGGTTGCACGCGGGCATGCTTCCGGCCTCGATCATCGCGGGTATCACACTGATCTGCCTCGCGCGCACGACCCCGACGGCACTGGCCTGTGGAATCTACTCCGCCTCCGCGTGGCTGCTGTTCGGCACCAGTGCTGTCTACCACCGCGGCACCTGGGGTCCTCGCGGGGAGACGGTCCTGCGTCGCCTCGACCACGCCAACATCTTCGTGGTCATCGCCGGCACATACACGCCCCTGGCCGTGGCCCTTCTTCCCCAGCGCAGACAAGCCGTCCTGCTGGGTCTCATGTGGGCCGGCGCCGTCGCCGGAGTCGCCTTCCGGGTGTTGTGGGTGGGAGCTCCCCGCTGGCTGTCCACGCCTTGCTACCTCGCGCTCGGCTGGTCCGGCGCCTTCCTCCTACCGGACTTCACTCACGTCGGCGGGGCGGTGGGCCTTGTCAGCTGCGCTGCGTCCGATGACGGCGCCCTATTCGACACGGCGCGCCTTGTGCCTGCCGACGTCGAAGCGCGCCCGGACGGGCAGTTCGCTCAACCCCGTGCTTTCGCGTGCGTGCGCCACGGGGCCGTGGCACAGTGCCCGCAGGACCGGGGCGGGTGTGGCGTGATCCGTCAGCGTGACAGCCAGGTCGAGCCGTGGGTGCACCGGGCGTCCGGTCATATGGGCGCCCGCCCGCCCGACGCCGGGCAGAGCGCTTGCTTCGGCGGCCACGGCGTGGCTGAGGGCGTGCCCCCGCAGTTCGACACCGTCTGGCGGTGGCGTTCCGCCCAGGTGCACCGAGGTGGGACGCTGGCGAGTGAACTGGGCGAGCAGCCACAGGAGGGCCAGAGCAGTCAGCACGGTGAGGCCGGCGATGACGGCCGGCCACCACCACCAGCCCTGGTCGCTCCACCGGATCCGGTCGGCGTTGCTGAGCAGCACCTCATGGTGCGAGGTCAGCGGCCAGCCGGCGGGCGGAATCACATGAAGCCGGCGGTAGAGGTCGAGAGCTGCCGCGAGGACCAGCAGCCCGCCACCCAGCAGCACCAGGCCGCTGATCGCCAGGAGGAGGCGGTTGAGCGTGGATCGGCCGTTCATGGGACGCTCCCGGGGCGGGTCAACGGGTGTGTTGTCGTAGGCGGATCGCCAGGCGTGGGGCATGTGCCAGAGCGAGTTCGCGGCACTGCTCCTGCAAGGCCTGGGTGAGGTCGTCGTGGACGGTCGCCGGGTCGCGGAAGCGGACGTCCGCTCGGGCGATCACGCGCCGGCGTCCGACCCGGACCTTGGCTCGGCCTACGCCGGAGACCCGCATCGCGGTATCGCGCAACACCAGTTCGGCACCCCGGCGGTCCAGCCAGGCCCGCAGTCCGGCACAGCCGTCGGGTGCCCGCAGCGGCAGCAGTCGGCGCAGGCCGGGGGTGAGTGCGAGGAAGAGCAACCACAGGCCGACGACGACGGCGACGGCCGCGCCGATCAGCATCCACAGGTCGTCGACCGGGCGACTGGCCAACTCGTCGGCGAGGCCGGTGCGCCAAGCCCCGGCGCGCTGTCCGGCACGCACAGCGATCACGTCGTACAGCGTCACCCCGAAGGCGCAGAGTGCCACCAGGGCCACCACGGCGGCCGGAATGCGGCGTGCCGACCACAGGCGAGGGGACCTCGCCCCGAGGCCGTCGCCCGCCGTGGACCTCGCCTCGGGATCTCGGATGCCGGGCCGGCCCGAGACTGGGGCCCTTTCGCTCCTGGGTGGCGATGCGTGGCGACCGAGCGGTGCGGTGCCGGATGGGAGAGACATGGGGGCTCCTTGTTCCTTCGTCGGTGCGTGACGATCGGCTGGTCCGCGGCGGGAGTCACCGAACCCGGTCCGGTCCGCCGACAGTGGCCAGGCGCCGAATGGTCAGCGTGACGTCACGGACGTCCAGACCGGTCAGTTGGGCCACCCGCTCGCCGACTTCACGCTGCAGTTGCCGGCAGGTGACGGCGATGTCGGCGGGGTACGGAAGGTCCACCGACAGCGCCAGTTGTGCGGTCCCTCCGTACGTGGTCACACGCGCCCCCGGCGCGGCCAGATCCGTGCGCGAATGCCTCGGCCCGAGGAGCCGGCGCAGCGCCGCACCGGCTACCCGGACGGCGATGCGGGCCACGACCCGGTCGGGTATCACCGTCGCGCCACGTGCGGCCGGCGCCACACGGCCGTCGTCGTCCGCATGCCCACCGGGGGGACGGCCGGCCGGTCCTGCGGGACGGGCGGCGGTGTTCACCGTGTCCGCCGAGCGGACGTGTCCCGCTGCCGCCGGGTGAACACGTCGGCGTCGCCTTGCAGGACGAGGCCGACGCCCAACCCCACGGCGCCCAGGACCGCTACGAGGAGGAAGGCCCAGAACCCGCCGAAGTAGCCGGCGAATCCCAGTGCGATTCCGGCTGCCAGACCCGCTGTCGCTGTGTTCATGACTCACTCACCTCTCCCACCTGCGTGTGCCGCCGCCTCCGGTTGGCTTCGTGTCCGGTGGGAGGCGCACTGACGGAGGTCATCGGACGCGGCCCTCGTCCGGTTCGGTTACGCCTTCCTCTTCCTCGTCGGGCAGCTTCACGTCGTCGACGACGAGGTTCACCTCGACGACCTCGAGGCCGGTCATGCGTTCCACGGCGGAGATGACGCTCACGCGGACCTCCGCTGCCACGTCGGGAATCGCGTAGCCGTACTCGACGACGACATCGAGGTCCAGCGCGGCCTGGCTCTCGCCGACCTCGACCTTCACCCCGCGGCTGACGCTGCCGGTCCCGCCGCCGGGGACGCGTTCGCGCATGGCGCCCATGGCCCGGGCCATGCCCGCGCCGAGGTTGTGGATCCCGGGGACCTCGCGGGCCGCGGTTCCCGCGATCTTGGCCACGACGCCGTCGGCGATAGTGGTCTGGCCCCGCGTTTCGGGGGAGGTGTTCGCGCCGGTCGGCCCCTTCAGCATCGTCCCGGTCCCGGCGGAGCCGTCCTGTCCGGTGAAGGGGCGGTCGGTGGTGTCCGTCATGGCAGTCGCCTCGATCGGTTGCTGCGGGCACCGTTCAGGGCCCGTCAAAGAGTTGGACACGTCCGGGAGGCAATTCGTCATGCACATCCACGAACCGGCATCACATGCCTGAAGCCGGGCAGGCGTAACACCGCAGGGAGGAGGCGCGGTCATGACGCAGAGCGTCGGCACTTCCCCACGGCGAGCGACCGCTCGCGGTACGTCCGCGGGCCCCGTTGTCCCGGGCCTGGCCGACGGCCTGCCGTCCGCGTCGGACGATCTGCTGGCGACCCGCGCCGGCGAAGGGGACGAGGAGGCCTTCGCGATCCTGGTGCGGCGCCACAGCCGCCCTCTGCTGACGCTGGCATTCCACACGCTGGGGAACCTGCAGGACGCCGAGGACGCCGTCCAGGACGCTTTCATCAGCGCCTGGCGGCGCCTGCCCGATTTCCGTCACGGCTCGGCGTTCAGGACCTGGATGTACCGCATCACCGTCAACCGCTGCCTCAATTCCCTGCGCCACCGTCCGGCCCCGGTACCGTTGAACCGGGTGGCCGAACGCGCCGCCCCTGGTCTGCGGAGTTCGCCGGCGCGGGCGGCCGAACAGGAAGCCCTCACCGACGCTCTGGCCGGCGCGCTCGGCGCCCTGGAACCGCAGCAGCGCATCTGCTGGATCCTTCGGGAACTGCAGGGGCTTCCCTACGCGGAAATCGCCCACGCCACCGGCACCACCGAGCAGACGGTCCGCGGGCGACTGTACCGAGCACGACGAACCCTGAAGGAGGCGCTGGGCCCATGGCGCTAGACGACCATCCCCCCCGGCCTCCGGCGGACGGCTGCCCTCTCGACGAGGTCCGCCGTCGCACCGGCGACGAAGTGCTCACCTGTGGGCGCACTCTCAGCCACGCCTGGGATCAGGCCGCGAACGCCGGTCCGCCCGTGGACCCCCACCTCGCCGAGTGCCCGTACTGCCGCGATGCCGTGGAGGGACTGGCCGCACTGGCCAGGGCGACTCAGGCGCTGCGGGAACAGGAACCACCCAGCACGCAAATGATCATCTCCCGCGTCATGGACATGGTCCGGAAAGAGGTACGGCTGGGGCCGATGCTGCCGCTGGGCGACCCCACGCGCACCCTGCGGATCGCCGTACGCACCGCGGCCGGCGTGCTGCGCAGCGCGGCTGACTCGGTACTCGGCGTCACGACCGCCAGTTGCCGTCTGACCCGAGGCGACGAGCGGACGGGCATACGCGTGAGCATCACTCTGGCCGCGGCTCTGAACCGCCCCCTGCCCGAGACGGCCGCACTGGTGCGCCGCGCGGTACGGGACGCCGCCGATGACGCGCTGGGCCTGCTGGCGGCCGCGGTGGACGTCACGGTGATCGACGTACACCACGCAGCATGGTCGCCGAGCAGGCCGGAGCCCGCGCACGGCGGGCCGGGGGCCACCGCATGACGGGCTGCGACCCTGCCGACCTGCGCCGGAGCGCCGCTGAAGCCGCCCTCGGGGTCGACGGGGTACTCGGCTTGCAGCCCACTCTCGCCAGCCGTCTCGCGCGAGCCGCTACACGCCCGGTTCAGGGAGCGGCGGACAACAGAGCCTCCCCGCTGTCGGGCATTCGCGTCGCGCGTTGCCCGGACGGCTCGGGCTGGCAGGTGGAGATACGCTGTGTCGTCGCGGAGGGTCACCGGGCCGTGGATGTCGCCCGCGCGGTCCACGACCGGGCCCGGGCCTCACTCATGCCGCTCGTCACGGCCCACGAGACCGGCAAGGCCCTCACCGTGACCGTCACCATCACCCGGATCGCACGGACACCCGCGTGATCGGGTCCGGAGGGCGGCGGTCGCCGGCGGGCTCCTCCAGGACGCGCCCCGTTCCCGGCCGAACGCGAACCCGCACCCCGCCGCGCGGATGATCGCGGTCCGGGGTCGACGGGCCCGCGTCCGTCACCGTGACACCGAAGCGGCTCCGCGAGCCTACGGATTCCTCTCCCTCTTCCCTCGCGAAGGACCGCCGGACGGGTCCTGCGGGTCCACCGCGGTGGATTCCGAGGCGTCTTCAGTCCCGCTGGGACGGCCCGAGGGGCCCCGCGGTCCCGTGTCCTGGATGCCCTTCTTGCCGGACTTCCCAGACCGCTCCTCACCACTGCGGGAGATGTCCTCCACGGGTGAGCCCTGCAACGAGTCCTCTATGTCCCGCTGACTCGGCTCGCGGTTCTTCCCGCCCGGCGCATAGGTGTCCGGATGGAAGGAGCGATGCGCGCTCGGGTTCTCCTCCTGGTGGGTCGCGTCCACGTCCTGCGCCCATCCGTGCTGGTCATCGCCCTCGAACCGGCTCGTGTCCGCACCCTGTCGGCCTTGGCTGTGCTTCTTCCCCATGACGGCCTTCCTTCATCACCCCCCCCCGAGGAGCGATTTGCCCCTCTTCGAGCCCATGCCCAATATTCGACACTCGAACGGGCAGGCATGCGGCCGGTGTGCTGCATCCGCGGAGCACCGATGACGGAATGCCGCCGGCCGGGAGCGGTACGGGTCGGCCCCCCGAAGGGTGCCGACATCACCCTGCGTGATGTCGATGCTCACCTCTGGACCTCCTGGAACGCGCGGAAGCCCTGGGTGGCGGTGTTCGGGACGTGGGCGAAGACGTCGCCGCCGCCGGCACAAATCCTCGACGTCGGGACGGCGATCGGCCCTTCAGCGCGGGCCAGGACACCCGCGAACCGATTCGCGCAGCGACGAGCGCCCGTCGCGCCACGCGTCCAGCAGACGGTCCTCCAGACGCCGGTCCAGGAGCCCGGCGGCCCGGATCCCGAACACGACATCCGGCGTGAGGCCCGGCTCACGCCTGATCAGGTCACCGACGACGTCGCGGCGCATGACCTGCTCGTGCACGGCGTCAGCCTCGATGTGCTCGCTGTAGAAGTACCGGCACGCGGGGCCTCCGCCGAGGCGGTCGACGGCCTGCACCAGTCGGCGGGCGCTCGGCGCGGTGGTGATCTCCCCCGCGGCGAAGTGTCCGACGAGTGCGCCACGCAAGCGGCGGTGCAGGCCCAGGTGGGACATCAGGTTCACGGTGGCCAAGGTGGCCGCCGGAACCCTGTCCACGTAGTGCCCGTACGCGGGGTCGAGGCCCGCGTCGCCCATGAGGTCGGCGAAGAGTTGCGCGTGGACGCGCTCGCCACGTCCGGCGCCGAATTCGTCGTATTCGACGGCGACGAGCGCGGCCTTGGCCCGGCCGCTCAGTCGCGGGATGACCCACGCCTGCGGATCCGCCTCTTTCAGTTGGTACACCGACCGGTGGACGAAGTACTCGCGCATCTGCTCCCAGGTGCCTTCGTCCCGCAGGTGGCGCGACACGCTGTCCGCGTCCGTGTGCTCGGTCAGCAGCGCGTCGAGCTCCGCGTCGAGCGCAGCCCGGTCGTCGGCTCCGGTCGTGTCCGCGCGCACCGCCGTTTCGAAGGCGGTCTCCATGGCTGCCCGGAGCCGCAGCAGGTCCGGGTCCCACTCCCACACGGGGTCGACTCCCGCGAGTCCGCGGTAGTGCAGCTCATAGCAGACGTGCAGGGCGAGCTGCAGATCTTCGCCGTACGGATCGGCGTGCTCCGAGACGGCAGCCGGCGCGGGCAACCGCGACGGGGGAGGCCCGGTGGTCAGCGCGCTCAGGATCGCTGCGGACAGCGGCCCACGCGCCGCAGGGGCCGCGGGTTCTTGGCTCGGGTCGAGGGCAACGGTCACCATCGTCTCCCTCCGCGGGTCGGATCACGGGTCACCTGCCCAGGGCTGCGCTCCCCATGCGCCGGGTACCGCCCGGGTTCGGCCGCCCACCAGCCGGTGCGCGCTCGCCGCGATGCGGGCCGCCCTCGACGCCGACGGCGCCATCGCGGACGCCACCGGCAAGGGCGACGTCTCCGCGAGCAAACCGGCGCCGGACCTGGTCGCGCAGGCCCTGGAACGGGCGGGCGTACCCGCGGACCAGGCTGTGTTCGTGGGAGACACGACATGCCGGCCTCCCTCGACAGCAGCCTCGTTTGGCGATGACCTCGCTCGTCCATCCCCGTCCGCCCGGCCGCGGTCGCCCTGAGGGGCTCCGACGCGGCCAGGACGATCCGGCTCCCCGTACCGGGTGGCGACAAGGCCGTGCCCGCCTGTTTGACGCGTCCCCTACAACCGGATCGACGCCGCGACCGGCAGATGGTCGCTGCCGGTGGCCGGGAGGGTCCAGGCCGACCGGGGTTCCATGCCGCGCACCAGGATGTGGTCGATCCGGGCCACGGGAAAGGACGCCGGCCAGCTCAGACCGAAGCCGGCGCCCGACTCCGCCTGGGCCGAGCGCAGTTGCGAGGTGACCGCGGACAGGGCCCCGTCGTCCGTGGTGCCGTTGAAGTCGCCCATGAGCAGGGTGCGGGGCAGGGGTTCGGCGCGCAGGGCGGCGGCCAGGGCGCGCGCGGCGGTGTCCCGTCTGCCCGTGCCGAAGCCGTACAGCGGAGTGAACCGGACGGACAGCAGGTGTACGACGTAGACGGCGACGGGCCCCTTGGGGGTGCGGACGGTGGCACGCAGGGCGCGCGGCCACGGCGCGATGTCGACCGTCCGGGCGTCGGCGAGCGGGTAGCGGCTCCACAGGCCGACCGTGCCCCGCACCGAGTGGTAGGGGTGGCCGGCGCGCAGCGCGGCGCCGTACGCCGGTGCGTTGTCGCCCAGTTCCTCGATGGCCACCAGGTCGGCACCGGAGGCCGCCAGGGCACGGGCGGTGCGCGCCGGGTCCGGGTTCTCCTCGTTGGCGTTGTGCGTCACCACGGTCAGGTCCCCGCCGGAGGCCCGTCTGTCGGCCAGTGTGCCCCCGAAGAGCGAGCACCAGACGACGGCGGGCAGCAGAACGGCGACGGCCGCGGTCGCCGAGCGCCGCAGCAGCGCGCACAGCAGCAACAGCGGGACGGCCAGGCCGGACCAGGGCAGGAAGGTCTCGACGAGGCTGCCCAGGTGGCCTGCCCCGTCGGGGATGCGGGCGTGACCGAGCGTCAGCAGTGCCTCCGCCGCCGCGAGGGCGGCCGGGATGCGTCCCCGTCGCCAGATGCCGGCGCACCTGGCGGGAAGCGGTTCGCGAGCCGGTGCCGGCGTGGCGCCGGGAGTGCGCGGGAGAGTGGTCACGGCCGGCTCACCGGTCCCCGGACAGGGCGGCGGCCGCGGTCGCGGTTCCGGTCCCGGCAACCCACCGGCGTACGCCCTCCACCAGGGTGTGGCCGGCGCCGAGCGCGGCGTTCAGGCCCTCCTGCGGACTGGTGCCCGGACGCTGGTGGAGGACGACGCCGAGGGCGAGATGGCCGTGTCCGTGCCGGTCGGGTGCGGTGGCCGCCCACATCAGGGCGCCGCCGGCGGGGGTGCTGGAGCCGGTCTTGAGCCCGACCACACCGGACGTGCCGAGCAGGGTGTTGGTGTTGAGAACGGAGCCGGGCACACCGGGCACGGTGGTGCTCGGCTGGGCGACGACCGCTCTGAAGACCGGGTCGCGCATGACCTGCCGCGCCAGCTTGAGCTGGTCGCCGGAGGTGCTGGTGGTCGTGGACTCGATGCCGCTGGCGCCGGTGTAGGTGGTCCGGTCCATGCCGAGTTCCTCGGCGGCCCTGTTCATCTTGGCGACGAACGCCTCCTGCGAGCCCGCGTCCCAACGGGCCAGCAGCCGGGCGACGTTGTTGCCGGAGGGGATCAGCATCAGCTCCAGCAGTCGCCGTTCGCCCAGTCGCTGCCCCAGCCGCAGCGGCACGGTCGACTCCACACCGGACACGGACTCGTCCGCGGCCTGCTGGTCGACGGTGATCCGGGGGCCGGACGCGCCGCCGCGCAGCGGATGGTCGCGCAGGATCACGTACGCGGTCATCACCTTGGTGACGCTGGCGATCGGCACCGGGTTCTGCGCGCCCCGGTCGCCGAGGTCACCGCGGTCACCGAGCCCCTCCACCAGCACGCTGGCCTGCCCCTGGCGGGGCCAGGGCAGCGACACCGGCGGGCGGTGCCCCGGCTGTCCGCCGTGGTGGCCGCTCCTCCCGGAAGCACCGTCCGCGTCGCCGCCGTCGTCCGTGAGGACGACCACTGCGCCCAGGGCGATCAGGGTGACCAGGGCGGCGGCACCGGCCGCGACCGATACGGGGACGCGCCGGGAGCGGCGTGTACGGCTCGGCGGATTCCACGGTCCGGCGAGCGGCTGCTGCTGCGGCTGCGGCTGCGAACGGCCTGTGCCGGGTGTGCCGGGCTCGCGGGGCTCAGAGACCGGGTGCATGGACGGGGCACCTCCACGGGGTTCACGGCGTGGCTCTCACGCACACCGCCCACCGTGGGGCTCTCTGATGTCGGGCCGGCCGAGGCCGTGTCGCCGCGGGCGCTCGGCCGGTCATCCGTCGTGTATCAACGCCGCCGTGTGTCAACACCGCCGCGCCTGCCCCGCGGTGGCTCAGTCGGCCACGGGCAGCCGGAGCGTCGCGACGGCCCCGCCGTCGGAGGCGTTGGCGAAGGACAGCGACGCGCCGACGACGCGGGCCTGGCCGAGCGCGATGGTCAGCCCGAGGCCGTGGCCGCGCCCGCGCTCCGACGCTCCGGTGCGGAACCGCCGGGGCCCGTCCGCGAGTAGCTCGCGCGGGAAGCCCGGACCGTGGTCCCGTACGGTCACGGTGGTGCCCGTCACCGCGACCTCGACGGGCGCGCCTCCGTGCCGGTGGGCGTTGAGGACGAGGTTGGCCACGATCCGGTCGACCCGGCGCGGGTCGGTCCTGGCGGACCCGGCGCCGTCCGGCGTGAACCGCGCCGGAAGTCCGGTGCGGGCCAGCGATTCCTCGACGACCTCGGCCAGCGGGACCGGTCTGAGTTCGGCGCGTTCGGCGCCCGCGTCCAGCCGGGAGATCTCCAGCAGGTCCTCCACCAGGACCCGCAGCACCCCCACCCGGTCGCGGACGAGGTCGGTGGCCTCCCCATCGGGCAGCAGCCCGCTCGCGGTGACCAGGCCCATCAGCGGGGTGCGCAGTTCGTGGGCGACGTCGGCGGTGAAGCGCTGCTCGGCCGCCAGGCGCCCGAGCAGGCTGTCCGCCATGGAGTCCACGGTGGCGGAGATCTCGGTGATCTCGTCGCCGCGACCGCCGCGGTCGCCGCGGTCGGCGCGGTCGGCGCGGTCGGCGCGGTCGGCGCGGTCGGCGCGGTCGGCGC
>NZ_JARAVM010000040.1:0-74813 GCF_033792735.1 Streptomyces sp. PA03-3a | reverse complement strand
CATCACACCAACTCCCGCCCGGCAGAGGGGAAGGAACATCTGCCGGACACCACCATCCCAACCAAATAACCCAGGATTAAGCAACGACACGCTACTAGCCACGGGGCGGGGCACCATGGCCGTGGACATGGCCGCGGTGCTCGGCGCCCTTGCCGCCGGCATCGGCCCACCCCACGGGGCCCAGACACTTGTCTGATCCGTCCGAGATCCTGGGCCGGGAGTCTGCTGACTACTGTTAGGGATCGTTCCTTTCCCACGGCCCGACGGGCTGGGTTGGTTGGCGGTGAGGCGGCGGGCATACACCGGCTGGTCGCCGGGGAACGCCTCGAGGGGCTGCTCGCCGAACCGGACGTCAACCGATGTGCCGGTGAACGGGCAGGACGAGGTGTAAGCCGACCGGGGCGCCGGGCTGGAGCGCACTCCGGTGCGGTTCGCGGACGCGGCGGCCGTGCGCCGGCTCGCCTAGCGGCTCGCCTCCGCCGCCGGGCGGCTATATACACGTTGACTTCGGCTTCCAGGGCGGCGGCAGGCATCCGCCTCGCGCCCGCGCGGGCGATGTCGTCGTTCAGGGAGCACTCCAGCAGGTCGGCCGGTACATCACGCCGAGGACCACGTCGTCCACGCGGACGACCCGACGGCCGGTGTCAGAGGGCGGCAAAGCGACGGCGGTGCTCCATTTCGTCAGGATGCTCCCGGGGCAGTTGAGGCGCAGTGTGGAAGTGCGGCCCCGTCCAAGCGGAACGAGATTCAGCCCTCCGGGCGGGGTCGCCCATGGAGTGCGGCCCTGCCTGGATACCCTCGGCTCAGGCCGGGCGGGGCCGCTCATGCGCCCGTCTGGCCGTGCGGGGCGAAGCTGCGGTCAGGCGGGCCCACGGGCGCGGCCCCGCCGAAACGTGACCCGCCCGCCGAGGCGGGGCCGCTCGCCACCCATGCACGCCGCGACTTGTGGGCCTGCGCCAGCAGGCGGAGCGTGGGCATAGCCCCAAGGACCGTCCCCCCTGGCGTCCCTCGGCCGCGAGCTGGGTCCTTGCCGTGCGAGAGGCGGGGGCCCTTCTCTTGGCGCTACTTCTCGCGCGGTGTGGCCGGGTGGCGCCCATCGTGGAAGTGCGGTTCGGCATGACGTCCTCCATGCGACCTTCACGTGGGACCGCTCGGGAGATGGAGGAGTCCCTCGCCGCCGCGGGCTGCGCGGTGGGAGCCTCGCGATGTCCCCGAACACGGGTGCATCCTGGAGGTGCGGCTGATTGCCCCCCTCAGGGCAGGGCCGCGCATCGCCCGCCTGGACATGCCAGTGGTCCACGAAGCTGGCCGGACGGGCTCGGAGACGCGGTCCCGTCGATGGCTACCCCCCTGTCCGCGGCGGGGCCGCCCAAGCGCCCGCCCGGCTGGTCGTGTGAGCACTCCACGAGACATGGGCCCCAGCCGGGCAGGCTCTGGGCCACCGACGGAATTCGCTGACCTGCGGGAATGAGCTGGGTCGGCGTACCGGGGTCCCGTACTGATGGGTTGAGGTTCCCAGTCGTGCTGCACACGCGCGGGGTAACTCATTACGCATGGAGGCAGGGCCCCGTTGCTCTGTGTGTGACGAGTTACCTCTTCGTCACTGCGGCCACCCGGCTCTCCATGAGGACGTCGGGGACCGCCGGAGGACGGTGTGCCTAGTGCGACTGGAACGCCTTGATGCTAACCGCCGAACCGCCGGAACTGCGCGCCACCGCGGCGGCAGCGGCACCGGTTACCTTCACGATGGCGGTTCCCTGCGCTGGCACGAGTGTCAGATCGCCGACCGGCGTGACCTCGACCGCTTGCTGCGTGTCGCCTTGCGCAGGTTGGTCCCACACGATGTAGACGACCCTGACAGCGGCCGGCATGTCGTTCGCGTTCGTCAGCCTGACCTCAGAGAAACGTGCGAACTTGGAGACGTCGTGGCCGGTGCTGTCCAGCGCCTGTGTCGTCACCTCCTCCGTTCCCGACGGTGGGCTGTCCGCAGGAAGCACCTGGTGCACTGTGACGCGTACGTCCTCGACTTCGTGTTCGCGCGGGCCGGAGAAGCGCAGGATGTCGTAGCTGTACCCATGGGGCGCCACCAGATTGCCGTGATCGCTGCCGAACACGGTGCTGACCTTCACCTTGGGCAGGAGATGGTGGTTCTTGTCCAGGGCGCTGAAGGACAGCCGAAGGACCACAGGGTCCCGATAGGAATTGGCGATGCTCAGAGTCTGGTTGATCGTCTCGTCTTTGCCGGAGTCCCCGACGTACCGGAACGACACTCCCGGGAAACGGCTGCTGGATATGTCAGGCGCAGCATCGGCGCCCCCTGCCTTGCCGCACCCCGAGGCCAACACCGCCACCAACACCGCAGTCGCACCCGCGGCTATCAGTCTTCGTCTCCCCACCCTCACGAACCCTTCCCCTCCCATGGTCGTCAACCGGAGCACGCTATCCGACCGCGGTCGTGCTCCTCCACTGAGTAGGGGCGTCTGCACGTCACCGGCAGGTCTGAATGGTTCAGCCGAACCGGGCAGCCCGCTGGCCCCCGCCCGGGCCGACGCATCTGTGTGACGCACCGCCTGGACTGCGCGCTCGGTGGGCTGCCCTGGGGCGCAGCATTCCGTCACCTTGGTCTTCGCGTTTCGTCGGTTCCCCGCTCTGGGCATGGGTGAGCCCCCACCGCCGGGGTGCGGTGAGGGCTCGGGCCTTCGGCCCCCCGAGGTGCGGTGGTTCGGCAATGCGGCCGTCGCTGACTGCGCTGATGCCAGTCGTGGCGACGACGAGCGGCCTCCGTGGCGAACGCTGAGAAATGCAAGGCGTCGCCCTGCAGGTCAGCCCAGTGCTTGCAGCAGATCGCTGCAGGCCTGCTCACAGGAGCGGCAGGCCTCCGCGCAGATGCGGCAGTGCTCCATGCCGGTGTGGCGGCCGCATTCGTCGGCGCAGGCTTTGCATGCGGTCGCGCATGCCTGCAGGATCGCGCGGGTGACGTTGGCGTCGTATCCGGTGTGGCGGGAAAGGACGGACGCCGTGGCGTTGCAGATGTCTGCACAGTCCATGTCGGTACGAATGCACTTGGCGAGGTCGCCCACCATGCCCTCGGACAGGCAAGCGTCCGCACAGGCGGTACACGCTTGCGCACAGGCGATGCACTCCTCGATACAGCGGCTGAGCTTCTCCCGGTCGACGCTGCCAAGGTCGGCCGGATAGGTAGCGAGCATGTCCTTGACGGTGGTCATCGGTCGGCTCCTTATCCTGCCGGGACCGGCGGCCTGAGCGGCCGCCTGTCGAAGGACCCCGATAGTGGGTAATTAGCCGGTACGATCCGGCGCAAACGCGCATAAGCGGTTACGTACGAGTGCGGTCAGCGCGTAGCCCAGGACGACGCGGTTCGCCTCGCCGTCCGCGGCCTGGGCCATGCGACGGCCGAGGGCGTCGGACAGCACCGTGCCCGACGCACCCGTCCCACTTGCCCCGCATCCCCCCGGTTCCCTTCGGGTCGAACCGAACCCTGACCGCGTGCTATGTACTGGTACCGGCACATAGCTACACTGCTGGTATGGCAAAGCAGACGAACATCCGCCTGGACGAAGACGTCAAGGCAGCCGCCGAGGACCGGGCCAAGCGCCGCGGGTTGACCTTGCAGAAATACGTGGCTGACCTGATCGAGGCAGACGTCAACCAGTCCCGCGCGGCCTTCATGGCCGGCGCCGCATCGTTCCTGGCCACGTACGCGGACGTGTTCGACGGGGAAGTCGGTGAGGATCGGTATCCCGGCCTCACGGACAAGCCGGGGCAGACGGCGCCGCGGGACACCGCGTGAACCTTCGCATCGATCTCGCGTGGATCCTGGCAGTGGCGCAGCAGATTCCGGGGGATCCCCAGGTCGTCGACTACGGCGTCCCGGTCGCGGCGGAAGCTCGTCACCGCGCGGAGATCCTGGACCGTGAGGTCTACCCGGAACCCCATCACAAGGCTGCGGCGCTGCTGTGCGAGCTGGCGAGAAACCCGAGCCTGGAGATGCGGAACCTGCTGTTCGCGGCCACGGTGACCGCGGCCTACCTGTCGGCCTGCGGCATGCCGGTGAGCCCTGGCCTGGACAGCGTTCTCCCGCTGGCCCGCGCCGCCCGGGACGGGCTCCCGGTGCGCGAGGTCGCCGCTCAGATCAAGACCTGGACGAGCTGAACCTCTTATCCGGCGGGATCCCACCGAGGTCCTGGGCCGAAGTGGAGACGGTAGTTGCGCCCACGACCCGCAGAGTGCCGAGTCCTGAGCGCAGTGAGGCTGCAGCAGTCGCGCCGGCCGGCACCGCTGAACACGGGTGGCGATTCAGACTTCCTCGGCATCGGACTCGGCCCGGCCCGCTATAGAGGCCAGGTGCTCGATCAAGGCCGGAAGCATCAGCAGGCAGGCGGCAAGAGGAGCAGATCCGCCACCCCACCTCCGGGCAGGCCTACCACCAGCGCAAGCGCGCCAAAAAGGAGGCCAGAAAGAAGCCCTCCGCCGCCTCAAGCGCCGACCGGCCGACCTTCCCTGCCGCACGCGGATCCGCGACCGGGATACCTCTCTGATCACCCCCGCTTGACACATAGGGGTGGCAGCTGCGGCGGAAGGCACCCGTGCCGACGTCGGCGTTCCCTCCGCTGGGCTGCTCAGCAGATGTTGCCTCCCCCACCCCGTTCCCCCACCTCGCCCCCGGTTTCCCGGTCCGGCAGCCGGTGGGCAACGGGAAACCCGTCGACCCCGCCGGGCGGCGCCAGGAGTCTGTGTCTCGTCGGCGCACGGCACGACCGTGGCCGGCGGCAACCGAGGGGGCGCCCTCTCCGGTGCCGCACGGGGGACCGGGCGGCACCGGGGATCCGGGGCCATGACGTGGCAGGGGGAATCGGGGTCCATGAGACGTGCGCTCATGTCGTTGTGCGCGGTGACCGCGCTCGCCACCGCCGTGGTGACCGGTTGCGGTGACGGCGCCGGCGACGCCCGCGGACAGACCCGCCAGCACATCGGCGTGCGCACACCGGCGCTGACCTGGCGGCAGGAGGTCCGCGTCAACGACGCCCTCCAGCGGCTGACCAGCCGGTGCATGGGCCGCCAGGGCTTCGCCTACCAGGAGGAGCGCGATCTGACGCTCCAGGAGAGCCGGCCCGTGCGCTTCGTCCAGGACGACCTGACGTGGGCGCGCACCTACGGCTACGGAAGCCGCATCGAGACGAAGGGCGCGCGGCTGCGCGAGCGCAACGTCAACGGGACCTACCGCCAGGACCTGCCCGCCACGCGCCGCGCCCTGTTCGACGAGGCCCTGGACGGCGGCGACGGCGCCCGCATGCTCACCGCCCCGATGCCGAACGGCGGCGAGATCCGCAAGCGTATCGGCGGCTGCACCGAGGAGGCCGAGCGCACGCTCTACGGCGATCCCGCCGAGTGGTTCCGCACCAGCAAGATCGCGCTGAGCGCCAACTCCCTCTACGCCGGGCGGCTGATGAAGGACCCGCAGCTCACCGCGGCCGTCCGGGCGTGGTCCGCGTGCATGCGCGAGGCGGGCGAACCCTACCCGGACCCCCAGGCCGCCCAGGACGGCGTGCGGGCCGCGGCCGTGCGGCTGGGCGCGGCACGCGCCGACGAGGCCTTCGCCGCCGAGCGCAGGACCGCCGTCGCGGACGCCGACTGCGCGCGCCGCACCTCCCTGCGGGCCGTGGCCACGGCCCGGGAGAAGCACTACCTGGACCGCCTGCCCGACCGCTACGTCAAGGACATCGACACCTACCGCCGACTCGGCCGGCAGGCCTACGACCGGGCGGTGCGCATCGTTCCGGAGCGTGACTGACCACTCGCGCACGGAAGCGCCCCGTCCACCGGCGCGGGCACCCCACGGGCACCCGACGCCCCGCCCCGCCGGCGCACCACCACCGGGCACCATCGAGAAACGAGGGGAACCATCATGCGCAAGTTCACCGTCTCCGCAGCGCTCATCGGGCTCACCGCCCTGGGCGTGACCGTCCCGGCCGCCACGTCGCAGGCCGCTGAGAGCGCCGCCGCCGGCGCCGTGTGCGACAGCAAGTGGGGGGCGCGCAACGGCAACATGTACGCCTGGGACGGCTACGACTGCAACGGCAGCCCGATCATCGTCGCCGCCGGTGACAGCTCCAACTGGGGCGGCGCGAACGACCGGGCGTCCTCGGTGATGAACCGGGGCTACACGGGCAACCTGTCCATCGTGAAGTTCTTCTACCTGGCGGACCACCTCGGCGGTCACACCTGCCTGTACCCGGGCGAGCTGTACGCCGACAACCTGTCCGACAACAACTTCACCGACGGCCACGTCGTGGACAACAACATCCGGTCGCACCAGTGGGTCAACGGCGGCTGTGGAGCCACCCTGACCTGATCCGCCCCACCGGCGAGTTGCGCGCGGGGCCACCGCCCTCACCTGGGGGCACGCCCTGCCCGGGCACCGTAGGGACGCACGTCCGGAGCCGTCGACTCGGCTTCGGACGTGCGTCTTTGCGCCACAGCGAACAAACGCCGGGATGCCCCAGCCGTCCCCCCAGTAGCCTTGACGTGCGCCGTTGCACGGCCGTACTGCCCTGGGGGGACATCGTGGTCGACCCACGCCACGCGACCGAAGCAGACCACCTCGCCGCGGGGAACCCGGATGCGCCGACCACGCACTCGTTCCCCGCGCAACTTCGACGACTCCGGCGCGAACGCGGCCTTTCGCTCGCCGACCTGGCCCGCAGGACCCACTACAGCAAGGGCTACCTGAGCAAGATCGAGACCGGCGCGAAGCGGGCGACCGTCGACGTCGCCCGGCTCTGCGACCAAGTGCTGGGCGCGGAAGGAACGTTGCTCGGCCTCGTCGAGCGCGCGCCCCAACGTGCGGCGGGATCGCGCAAGGTGGCGGACGGGACCGGAGCGCAGTCCGAGGGGGCGTGTCCCTACCGGGGGCTGTCGGCGTTCGGACCGCAGGACTCGGCGTGGTTCTTCGGCCGGGAGCGGGCCACCGCCGTTCTAAACGAGCGGATTTTCGAACGGCTCGGCAGCGGACCGCTGATGCTCGTCGCGCCGTCCGGCGCGGGGAAGTCGTCCCTGCTGCACGCCGGTCTCGTCCCGGCGCTGCGGCGCGGTGACTTCCCGATGCCGGGGGCCGACCGGTGGCCCGTGGTGACCCTCACCCCGATCGCGCGGCCGCTCGAGGAGCTGCTGGAGCGGACCGGGAAGGCCCTGGGTGAGGACCTGGGTATCACCGCCGAGCAGCTCCGGCGCGAGCCCGCCGCGCTGCTGGAGGCCATCATGGCCCGCTCGGGCGGGTCACCGGCAGCGCCCGGGGGGCAGCGCCCGCCGCCGTCGCGTCCGGTGGTGATCGTCGACCAGTTCGAGGAACTCTTCACCGCCTGCGCCGACGAGGACGAACGTCGCGCCTTCGTCCGTGTGCTGGCCGCCCTGGCCGGCCCACCGCCGACGGCGGACCCGCACGCCCCCGGCATCGTGGTCCTCGGGGTCCGCGCCGACTTCGTCGGCAACTGCCTCGACCTGCCGGACCTCGCACCGGTGTTCACCGACGGACTGTTCGTCCTGCCCCCGATGTCCGAGGCGGAGCTGCGCGCCTCGATCACCCGCCCCGCGGAACTCGCCGGGCTCACCCTGCAACCGGGTCTGCTCCCCCTGCTGCTGCGCGACGCCGGGCTGCGCGGCGAGCCGGGCACCGCCCGCGGCGACGGCAGCGGCGACGAGACCCCCTCCGGCGCGCTGCCCCTGCTCTCGCACGCCCTGCTGGCCACCTGGCAGCAGCGCGAGGGCGCCGAGCTGACCGTCGCCGGGTACGAGCGGGCCGGAGGGATCCAGGGCGCGATCGCGCGGACGGCGGAGACGGTGTTCGCCCGGCTCTACCCGGCGGAGCAGCGCACCATCCGCCGCATCCTGTCGCGCCTGGTGTTCGTCACCGACGGCAGCGGCGTCACCCGCCGGCGTGTGAACAGGGTCGCGCTGATGGGGCAGTTCACGGATGCGGAGGGGGCCGCCGCCGCGCTCGACGCGTTCGTGCGAGCCCGACTGATCACCCTCGACCGCGACACCGTCGAGATCACGCACGAAGCGCTGCTGCACGCCTGGCCGCGCCTGCGCGACTGGATCCACGCCGACCGCGCCGGACTGCTGCTGCACCAGCAACTGGCCCACGCCGCCGCCGCATGGGAGAGCGAGGGCCGCGACCCCTCCGCGCTGTACCGCGGCACCCGGCTGGACGTCGTGCGCACCTGGGCCGACGAATCGGACGGATGGAGCCGCCTGAATCCGGGCGAGGAGGAGTTCCTGCGGGCGAGCCAAGTCGCCGAGGACGGCCACCGCGGGCAGCTCGGACGCCAGGCCCAGCTGCGGCAGTATCTGCTGGCCACCCTCGCCGTCCTGCTCGCGCTCGCGGTCACCGCCGGAGGGCTGGCCTACCAGCAGCGCGAGAGCGCCCGCAGCCAGGAACGCGTCGCGCACTCCCAGGCCCTCGCCGTCCGCTCGGCCTCCCTCGCCGGCGGCCGCCCGGAGGCGTCGATGCTGCTGGCGGAGCAGGCCTTCCGCACCCACGACACCCCCGAGGCGCGCGGCGCCCTGCTGAGCACCCAGTCCCAGCCGTTCGCCGCCCGGCTCGACGAACACCGCGGGCCCGTCAACACGGTGGCCTTCGCCCCGGGCGACAAGCTGCTGGCGACGGGGAGTTCGGACGGCACGGTGATCCTGCGCAGCATGCCCGGACACCGCACGGTCGCCGTGCTGCCGATGCGCGGGCCGGTGCGGTCGATCGCCTTCAGCCCCGACGGCCGCACCCTCGCGGCGACGTCGACGAGCGGTCCCGTCCAGCTCTGGGACGTCACCCGCCGCCGCGTGACGGCGACCCTCCCGGCAGCCACCCGGGCCGCCCGCGCGGTGGCGTTCGCCCCGCACGGGCGCGAGGTGGCCGTGGCCACCGCGGGCGGCACGATCGAGATGCGCGAGAGCAAGGGCGCGTACCGCGTCACCGCCGCGCTGCCCGGTCACCGCGGGGCCGTGTACGCGCTCGCCTACTCCCCCGACGGCCGCACCCTCGCCTCCGCCGGCGCCGACCGCACCGTACGCCTGTGGGACCTCCTGCGCGCACGCTCCCTCGACGTGCTGCGGGGCCACACCGACGGGGTGCTGGGCGTGGCGTTCTCCCCGGACGGCCGAGCGGTGGTGTCCGGCGGCATCGACCGGACGGTGCGGCTGTGGGACGTACGCACCGGCCGCCTCACCGCGACGCTGTCCGGCAGCAGCGACGACATCAACGCCGTCGCCTGGACGCCCGACGGCGCCACGGTCGTCGGCGCGGTCGGCGACGGGACGACGCGGCTGTGGGACGTGCACAGCCGGCGGCAGACGAGCGTGCTCGCCGGCCACACCGACTACGCGCTCGGCGTCGCCGTCGCCTCCGACGGGGCCCTGCTCGCCACGGCCGGCTTCGACCAGTCCGTGGTGCTGTGGAACCTCGCGGGCCCGGCGCTCACGGCTCGCCCGTTCACCGAGGTGTGGCAGGCCCAGTACAGCCCCGACGGCGGCCTGCTGGCCACCGCCGACACCGACCACACCGTGCGGCTGTGGGACACGGGCCGGCGCCGGCTGGTGGCGACCCTGCGCGGCCACACCGAGACGGTCTTCTCGGTGGCCTTCGCGCCCGACGGACGCAGCCTGGCCTCCGCCGGCTCCGACGGCACCGTCCGGCTGTGGGACGTGGCCGGGCACCGGCTGCTGGACACCCTGCCGGGCCACACCGGGCAGGTCTTCGCCGTCGCCTTCGCGCCCGACGGCCGCACCCTGGCCTCCGCCGGCAGCGACCGCACGGTCCGGCTCTGGGACACCTCGGACGGCCGCCCGCTGGCCGTGTTGACCGGCCACGACGACTTTGCCAACGATGTCACCTTCAGCCCCGACGGACGCCTCCTCGCCAGCGCCGGCGACGACCTGACCGTCCGGCTGTGGAACGTCACCACCCACCGCCGGCTCGCCACCCTCACCGGCCACACCGGCGCGGTGCGCAGCGTCACCTTCGCGCCGGGCGGCCGCACCCTGGCCAGCAGCGGCAACGACGGCACCGTCCGGCTGTGGGACGTGCGCCGCCAACGCACCGAGGCGACCCTGACCGGCCACGTCGGCTCGGTGCGCGGAGTGGCCTTCTCCCCCGACGGCCGCACCCTCGCCAGCAGCGGCAACGACCGCACCGTGCGCCTGTGGGACGTCGACGGGCGCCGGGGGTGGGCGACGCTGACGGGGCACACCAACTCGGTGTGGAGCGTCGTCTTCGCCCCCGACGGCCGCACCCTCGCCAGCAGCAGCACCGACGGCACCGTCCGGCTGTGGGACCTCGACCCGCAGGCCCGGCTGGCAGCGATCTGCCGGCTGCGCGCGCGCCTGGACGCCCGCGAGCTCGCCGCCCTGCTGCCCGGTGTCCCCGCGTCCGAGCTGCCGCGGGCGGCCGCCTGCGCCCGCCGGGGGTGACGGCCGCACTCCCAGTGGGCGCGGGTTTCCCGAGCGTTTCCCGTTGCCCACCGCAACAGGGCGACGCCCCGCACCTCGACGGGCCGGGGGCGCGGCCCCCAGGCTGCTGTCCGACCAGTTCCGCACACCACCAGAAAACGGGGGTCCTGGCATGGCCTGCCGGACAAGAGTCGTCCACACACTGATCGCCCTGCTCGCCCTTCTCCTCGCCGCACCGACCGCCACCGCCGCCGCGGGCCCGCCGCACGCTCCGCAACGGGACGCCGCCGCGTGCGGCGCTCTCGCCACGGGGGCCTCCGCGGCCGCCGAAGCCGCCATCGCCGCCGCCTGCGCCGAGGTGACGGCCGGCACCTGGTACACCTGGGGCGGCGGCCACGGCGCCCAACCCGGCGCCACCTACGGCCAGATCGACCCGACCGACCCCGACAGCGCGCACGACCCCGAGCGGCTCGGCTTCGACTGCTCCGGCCTCGTCCGCCACGCCTACGCCCGTGCCGCCGGCTCGGACATCCTCAACGGCACCGCCAGCACGCAGTACTACACCCACCGGGCGGCGAACCGCTTCACCGCCGCCCAGGGCCTGGCGCCGCTGCTCCCTGGCGACCTGCTCGCCTGGGGCCGCTCCGACGACCTGCACCACATCGCCATCTACCTCGGCGCGGGCAAGATGGTGGAGGCCAAGGAGTCCGGCACCCGCCTCATGGTCAGCGACGTCCGCCTGGGCGGCGACTACTACGGCGCCGTCCGCGTCAACACCGGTACGGTGACCGGCCACATCCACCGCACCTGGGGCAGCGGCGTGTGGACCAAGCAGACGCCCTCCCTCGGCGCCGGCCGCGTCTACGCCTTCCCCGGCCCGACCACCATCCGCGTGCAGTGCCAGAAGCACGCCGAACTCGTCGAGGCCGAGGGCTACTCCAACGACGTCTGGGCCTACCTGCCCGACTACAAGGCCTGGATGACCAACATCTACATCCAGGGACCCGCCTGGCTCGACGGGGTCCCCGACTGCGACACCGTGCCGCCCAAGCCCTGACGCACCGGGGCGCCGGTCGCCGCCACCCGCGGCCACCGGCGCCCGCACCCTCGTGCGCCCTGCGTGCGTCCGATCCCGCTCACAGCAACCGCGGCGCCTCAAGCTCGTGAGTCGTCAGCGTGCCGCTCTCGTCGGACTGCGGAAACCGCGCCGTCTCTCCTCCACCCCGGGTCCGGCTCGCCGTCCGGCACGCAGCCACCCGGCACCGACGCCCGAGACAGCCATGCCGGCCGACGGGCAACGGCGGCCGACGCGGCTCCGGCGGGTCCCGCTCGCTGAGCAGCCGGCGGCGGCCACGGCGCCGTCCAGGCCGCCGAGCGTACGAGGACCGATGCCGAAGAAGCCCGCCCATGACCCGACGCCCGGCTACGACCACGACCGCCTCGACGTAGATCCAACTTCCCCGCCCGACGACCCGCCGACGGACTGGGGCAGCCCCTTCCGGCAGTAGTGAGCAGGCCGACGTCCGTCGGCTCGACGTACGTCTCGCTGAGCCCTCCGAGGGTGAGTCAATCCTGTTCCTCGCGCCGTAGCCCTAGTCGCCGTCGCCGCCCGTCCGGCTCATGCTCCGGCGCCGGCTCCTGTCCGATTGACGGAGCAACTCGCCCGCAGCAAGCGTCGCGGACGCAACGGCGCGGACCCAGCGGGGCCCACCGCGCTCCGCCCAGACCACGCACACGCACCCGCCGACGACGAGCGCCAGCACACCGAGCAACACCAGCACGAACATGTTCGCCATCTCCGAAAGAACAAAGGGGTCCCGCCGACCGTTCATCTGGCGGACGCGCCACACGAGCTGCCGGTTCCCGATCGCGCTCCAGCCGTGGCCCGCCGGCCGCCAGGACCAGCCACCGCGGTTCGGCTGCGTTGCGCCTCCACGCCCTCAGGACACGGGCGATGCGATGGGCCAACGACATCGACACACGCCTGCACAGCGAGCAAGACCCCGACGACATCTGAAGCGCACACCCGCTCCCGCCTCGCGCACGGGACCGGGCCGGCGGACCCGAAGCGGCTGACTGAGCCGGCGGGACCATGCCTTCGGCGCCTGCGCGTGCCCTGCGGGGATGATTCTGAGGGCTGCGCGTCTGCGGTGTCGTACCGCGAGCCGGCTCGGGCCCGATGGCTCGCCCTGAGCGACACAGGGCCCCGCGCCGCCCGGGGGCCCTCGGGCTTGTCCGTCAGTCCGACGCGCATGCCGGGATTGCGGTCTTACTTCGACCACCCTCCACGCATCTCACGTCACGCGGGGCCGCCCACCACTCCCATGCCCGCCCCGTGCTACCTCGCCGGTATGGCGTCCGTCGGTCTGTCCACAGCCGCATGGACCACCGGTCAGCGCGGAACCCGGCGTCGGCCTCGCCCGCGCCGACCACTGGGGGATCCATGTCGGCGAGTGGGATCCGGCCCTCCACACGGTCCGATCTGCGTGCCCGAGCCGTGGCGGTGCCGACCCTTCTCAGCGCTGCTGCACGAGAAGCCGCGGGGGGCTCTCTCGCCCCGCTGGCCTGTGGCTCGGCATCGCCGTAAAGTCGATCATGTGGGTGATCTGCCTCCGGATCTGGATCGGCTACAGGTGATCCGCCTCTACCTGCAGCTGCAGCTCGACGCTGTCGACGCCAAGATCCGCGAGAGTGAGGAGCAGAAGGCCAAGGGTGGCGCCTTCGGGTCACCGAAGCCACCGAAACCGGAACCCTTCGGTGACAGCGATACCGGCTTCCGCATCCAACACGTACCCAGAGGCGGAACCCTGGGCGCTGTGGTGCACCGCGACGACTGCCCGGAGGCAGCCGGCGGCCGGATCAGCCGGCACGAGGTGGAAATCGCCCTACGTATGCCTGAGGTGACGATGTGCCCTCGATGTCACCCCGGCTCTGATTGACTGCCCCGTGGAGTCGTAGTGATCACTGCGGCAGGTCCGGCGATCCCTGTAGCCCTGTCCGCGTTCTTGTCCGGCCTGATGGCCGGCCCGCCGCCCGACGTCATCCTTTGCACTCGACTCGAGCGACCCGATCACCCTCTGCGACCGACGCGCCGGGGACCCCAGCGGGTGACAGAGGGTACGCCGGACCCTCGGTGTGGCATAACGACAAGGGTGAGCAAAGAACCTCAGCAGCCGCCGGACGCCGCCCACCGGCGCCCGGCGGGGGTGAGCGATGAGACGGTCGAGGCTCTGGGATCCCTTTCCAAGGCCCTGGAGACCACCGAGCGCGCCCGCGGCCACCTGTACGCCTTCCACCAACTGACGGGAACGGCCGACCTCGAACTCGACCGCACCGTCCGACTGCTGCGGGAAGCCGGTCACGCGTCGCACGCCGACGCCGTCGAACGGGAGATCCTGGGACGCAACGTCATTCCGGGGCACTGGACCTTCCAGATCATCGAGGCGTACAACCGCACGTACTACCAGCCCTTCGCAGACCTGGAACGCGAGCTGGTCGGCGAGCTCGCCGACGGCCGGGACCATCTCTACGAAGCCGAACTCAAAAGGGCTCGCCATACCCTCGCGCAGCCCGATCAGACCTCCGGTGAAGGCCTCTGAACGCCACGCTTGGTCCACTGCTGCACGAGGCCACCCTGCCACCCTCACCGATCACCGCAGGCCGGTCGCGCGAGCATGCGGGCCCGCGCTCGGTCTCCGCGGCTACCAGAAACAGGGCACCGGTCTCTTGCGGGGAAGCCGATGTCGGTGACGTCGTGCCGGCGCCGCTGAGACCCAGATCGACGGGCTTGTCGGTCCAGCCGTCATCGAGGGCGTGGCCGTCCTCGGCGGCCCGGCAACGACAATCTGTTCCCCGTGACGAACATCGATCGTGCGGAACTCCACCACGCAGCGGTGGGGCTGCGGCGGGCCGGTCGAGCCGGTGCAACTCCCACTCGGGTGCCCCGACCTTGGGGGTTGAGGCGAGGCAGCCAGTAGCGGGCGAGTGGTGTCGGTGCCTCGTGGCGGTCGGGGTTGAGTCCGCGAGTGCTGCGTCCGGTGTCAAACGCGGGCAGGTGAAAGGCGGTCGAGGTCGCCGGGAAGCGCTACGGCGCGCCGAAGCGAGACCGCCGCGTTCGAGCAGATCCGTCGCAGGACCCGCACGACCTTCGCCACGCTGAAGTCCAGCCTCGGGCTGTACACGGCGATCGCCCGGCTTCCGGAGCATCAGTAGCACTTCCTGCTCGGCTACCCGATGCGGCAGGTGGCCGTGCTGATGGGCGTCACCTACGGGACGGTCCGCAGTCACGTGCGCGGTGCCCGCCGGCGGCTGACCCGCGATCTGAGGATCGACCGAGCCAACGGAGAGATGAAAGAGGAGGATTGACGTACTGGGGGAACAATCGAGCGGATCACATCGACCAGGTGCTGGCCGACGCGGAAGTCCTGGCCGAGGAGTACGCCGACTTCGACGAACGAGCGGCACTGGACCGCATCGCGCGCCGGGTGGTGTGGCCTCTCAGGTGTCGGGTATCACGTGGACGGCCGCCTCCTCGGCGGAGGCGGCACCGTCGTCGATGCCCACATCCCGCGCCCAGTAGTCGCCGTCGTATCCCGCATCGAGAACGCCCGTGTCCCAGCCGACGAGACGTCCCGCGCGCTCGTCGCCGACCTGGTCGTCGATGAGCTCTCCGTCCGTGCCGATCGTGTCGCCCAGCCCGTCACCCTCGTCCGACGCGCTGACTTCCGGCACCTCGCGCCTGAGTCGATGCGCGAGGTCCTCGTGAGAGGCGCCCTCCCGCGCGGTGACGCCCCAGTCGTTGACGGCGAGGGGCCTGTCGGCGGGTGAATAGCCCCGGTCCAGGACCTCCTCGCCCAGCTCGTCCTCGTCGTACTCCTCCTGCGAACGCAAGGGGTTGGATGCGGCCAGGTCCTCGTAGGACGGGAGATTGTCCGGTGATGTCATTACGGCCTCCATGCCGTCGGAGCCCCGTGACGGCTCAGTGCCGGCGCCTCGGTGACGGCGCGGCGGCAGAAAACCATTCAAGCGGCGCGGTATCGACGCGGCGTCTATCCGGCATGGTCACCCGTGCGGCAGTCGGTGTCGGGGCCGCTTGGAATCAGGTTGTGGCAGGGTCGCTGGATCGATTCGGCGGCCGGGCGCGAGGATCGGCCGCGTGATCATCCTGTCTGCCGCGAGTGCGCCCGAGCCTCTGCGGCTGGTAAGCCATCCCTCGGCGACGAGGTCGACATAGGCATCGGTCACGGTGGTGCGGGAACGGCCGAGGTCGGTGGCGAGCTGGCGGGAGGAGGGCACCGTGTCCCCCGGCGAGGTGACCGGCGCGACAGCTTTCCGCAGGGCTTCGCCCAGTGCGCGGCGCGAATGCGGTGCCACAGCGCCGCCCATGCGGTGTGTCCGCCGTGCCCCAGGGGGCGGACGGATGTGTCTGGCCCCGGGGTCCCGGCGGTACCCCCGTCAGCTGGGCAGGATGTTGTGGTTGACCCGGAAGGTGTTGGTCGGGTCGTATGTCTTCTTCGCGGCGGTCAGTCGGCGGTAGCGCTCGGGGCCGTAGGCCTGGCTCAACCGGTCGGGGTCGGTGGCCTCCTCGACGGAGAGGAAGTTGACCATCCTGCGGCCGTCGGCCCAGGGCTCCATCGCCTTCATGACCTCCTCGAGTGCGCCGACGAGGAATCCGGCCTGGTCCGGGGAGCCCACGCCGAAGCCGAAGAGGACGAACGGAAGCCCCCGGGTGGACACGGCGTTGGGCACCGCGGGCTCACAGTCGAGCGCACCGCCGAGCATGCGGATCTCGACGCTGGCCAGCGGGGAGTGCGACCCGGGACCGAGCAGTTCGATCAGCTTGTCGGCCGCCTCGGCGGGGAACGCGCGCAGCATCGTGGTGCGGTCGTAGTAGGGCATCGGCGTGGGAGGGTCGAGGTGGATGGCTCCCATGGCGGTGTAGGGCATCTCGCCCACGGTGTCGACGAGCGCCGGGGCGGCCGCGCGCAGGGGTGCGATCAACCGGTCGCCCTCGACGGCCGGACCGAGGAAGGCGAAGCGCACGTGCACCACGAACGCCCCGCGCAGCGGCTCCGGCAGCGGGGGCAGTCGTTGCACGGCCAGTGAGGAGGACATCTCCTGCGGCATGTCCGCCTGCCAGGTGCGCCAGGCGTGCAGGACATCGGCGAGGTGTTCGCCGGGAAAGTGGATGCCGCCGCCGTAGAAACGGGTCAGCGGGAACAGATCGAACTCCAGCGCGGTGACCACACCGAAATTGCCCTTGCCGCCGAGCAGCGCCCAGAACAGTTCGGGGTCGCTGCCGGCCGTGACGTGCCGCAACTCGCCGTCGGCGGTCACCACCTCCAGCGAGCGGACATGGTCGGCCGCGTAACCCAGGCTCCGGCCGAGGACGGGACTGAGTCCGCCGCCGAGGGTGTAGCCGGCCACACCCACCAGCGGGGCCGGCCCGCTCATCGGGGCCAGGCCCACCTCGGCCGCCCGGTCGATGACCTCCTGCCAGATCACTCCGGCCTCGACCCGCACGCGTCGCCTGCCGGCGTCGACCGCGATGCCCTTCATACGCCGGGTGGAGATCAGAACCCCGCCCCGGGCGGGGTCGACCTGCTGGTGTCCCGTGGTCTTCACCGTCACGGGCCGACCATCGCGGGCTGCGAAGGAGACCGCCGCCCGCACGTCGGCCGCGTCCGCGGCACCGACCGCGAGCGCCGGTTCAAGGCGGACGCTGAGGTTGAAAAGCCGGCACTCGGCGTCGTAACCCTCATCGCCGGGCAGCAGGACCGGACCGCCCACCAGCGATGCGAGTTCGGCCGCCTCCGCAGCCGACACGGGTGGGAACGGATCGTCGAAAGTCATGAGTCCCTCGTGAAATGTGCCGCGGGACGCCCCGACGGGCAGATGGCCGCCGAGTCGTCCCACGCGTGCGAGTCGATGCCGCATCGGTGCCGGCAGGGCCGTCTACCTGACGTGCAGGCGATAAGCGCATGTATGACACCTCTGATCTAAGAGCCCCCTGGTGTGTCCCGAGGCCGGCCGGCACCCGGGCCGTCTTGCAACCCCCGGACGAGGCAGGCGGGCAGCGGGCCAGAACTCGTCGCGGCGTCACAGCAACGGCGAAGCCTCGAGCAGGGCTCTGCCAGCGCGTTGCCGTCGACATGGCGTCGGTGTCGTCGACATCTGGGTCGCTGGCCTCCAGGAAGCCGTCTCAGCCTCCACCGAAGCGCTCGGTGCGTACGCGCTCAGGTGAATGCCCGAGGAGCACCAGGTAGGCAGCCGTCTTCTCGACGAACGCGGTGGGCCCGCAGACATAGCAGGTCGGCTCGAAGTCGGGGGGCCAGCCTCCGCGGACCAAGTCCTCGGGGGTGATGCGCCCCGGCGGGCGTGGTGAGTTCTTCGGGGCCTCCCTGCTGTAGAGGTACGTCGTATCCAGCCCCGGCGCCCCCTGGTGGAGCTCCGAGCGGTACAGCAGGTCCGACGGGGTCCGCGCCGCGTACAGCAACCGGAAAGGGGTCCGGCTGCCGGCCGCCTCCCGCGCGCGGATCATGCACATGAGAGGCACGATTCCTGATCCGCCCGCCACCAGCAGAACCGGCTCCGTCTGCTGCGGCCTCCAGATGAACCAGCCGCCGACAGGCCCGCGCAGCTCCAGCCGGTCCCCGGGCACGAGCTCGTCCACGAGGTAGGGCGACACTTCCCCGCCGGGTGTGCGCTGGACCGTCAGCTCGAGGATCCGGCCGTTGGCGGCCGAGGCGATCGAGTAGCTGCGCTGGGTGCTGTAGCCGTCTTCAGCGGTCAGCCTGACGTCCACATGCTGGCCGGCCAGGTGCCCGGGCCAGTCCGGCGGATCCAGTGTCAGGGGGACCGCCGTCGCCGACTCCACGCGCCGGCCCGTCACCTCGGCGGTCCGCCACCGGAGCCGGTCGCCTAGTCTCCCTGGTACCGCTGCTCTCGCCATGGGTCTCCGTAGTTGTGGTACCCGGCGCTCTCCCAGAAGCCGGGCATGTCGCTTCTCCGCAGCTGGATCTCGCGGACCCACTTGGCGGACTTCCACAGGTACAGGTGCGGGACCAGCAGCCGGGCGGGGCCACCGTGTTCGGGGGACAGGTCCCCGCCTCTGTAGCCGTAGACGATCCACGCCTTGCCGTCGACCAGATCGGCGAGGGGGATGTTCGTGGTGTAGCCGCCGTACGAGGTGACGAGAACGTGCTCCGCGGCCGTCTCCACGTCCGCGAGCAGAACGTCCAGCGACACGCCCCGCCATTCGGTGCCGAACTTCGACCACTTCGTCACGCAGTGCAGATCGACGGTCGGGGACTCTGCCGGCAGTGCCATCAGGCCTGCCCAGTCCCACACCTGCTGCGCCCCGGCCTCCGTGGTCACGGACAGCTTCCAATCGTCCTGCCGGATGCGGGGAGTGGGCCCGGCGGACAGCACCGGGAAGCCAGTCGTCTCGTACTGCCCGGGCGGCAGCTTCGTGCCGGCCGACGGCCTTCTGCCGTGAAAGCCGCGCGATATCAACGCCATGCTCGTCGCCGTCCTTGTTCGTCCAGCGGGGCCCTTGCGGGCCCCTTGGGTGCGTCGCTTCTCAGGTGGCCTGCCACACGGGCTCGTTGGTGCGCGGGCAGCCTTCATCGACGCCTATTGGCTGCCCCGCCCGGGGTGACCGCCCCGGGCGGGGCGTGAGAGATACCTCTAGTAGCGGCCTGCCATGACTCCGCCGTCGACGTTGAGGATGGCGCCTGTGGTCCAGCTCGAGGCCGACGAAAGCAGGAAGACGATCGCCGAGGCCACGTCCTGCGGGGTGCCGACCCGGCCGAGCGGGTGCAGGCCGCTCAGCTGCTCCATCGCATCGTCCAACTGGTCCGGAGGAAAGACCTTCTCGAACAGGGGCGTCCTGGTGACGGCGGGAGCCACGGCGTTCACACGGATGCCCTCGCTGGCGAGCTCGATGGCCAGGTTGTGCGTGAGGGCGTGCAGCCCGGCCTTGGCCATCGAATAGGCCGATGACGGTGTCACGGCGATGGCCTGGTGCGCCCACATGCTCCCCACGTTCACGATGGCGCCGCCCTGACCGCCCGCGACCATGGCCCGGACGACGGTCTGAGTCAGGAAGAACGTCGCCCTGTTGAGGTCGTGATAGGAGTCGTAGTCCGCGACCTCGTAGTCGAGGAACAGCTTGGGCAGGAAGAACCCCGCCGAGTTGACGAGGAGGGTGGCGTCGGGGTGGTCCTCCGCCAACTGCTTCTGAGCCTCTACGACCTGGTCCCGGTCTGCCAGGTCGGCCTCGATCGACCATGCGCTGCCAGAGCGCGACAGGCCTGCGACGGCGTCGTCGAGCTTCCGGCCCGGGCGGCCGACGATCACCGCGCTGCCACCCGCCGCGATCACGTCCTCGGCGGCCTTGAGGCCCATGCCGCTGGCGCCGCCGATCACGACGAGCTTCTTACCTTCGAAGTCCGTGGCCATACGAATCACTCTCCACTGAACGGCGAACACAACTTGCCTGTGTGCTTGCCTGTGTGCACTCGAGCCTGCCACCGCAGGATCTACAGCGGCTCTACGAGGCATCTACGGCACCGATCGCAGCGGCCCCGCGGTCCGGCAACGGGAGCTGCGCAGACCCGTCCTCCTTGCCACCTCTGGTCTTCCGTCAACTACCGTGCGGAAAATGCGTAGATCCGCTGTACGGTCTGATGCAACCAAGGCAGCGCCCGCTCCGAGCCCCGGACGCCGCCGCACACACGCGCGCACACCGCCTGCCGGGCGGCGCATGACGGCGCCGCCCGATAGGGCACGCGCCCGCTTCGGGAACCGCCCGGTCTCGGCTACCGGCCGTGGCGTCGTCTCCGCAGGGTGCCCCCTGTGACAACAGCATCGATGCCGGCCTCCGCCCGCGCTGCAAACGGGCCGGCCGCCCGGTCGAATGACCCTCGCCCCGCCTTCTCCACTGCGTACGCGGCCACAAGCCGGTTCCAGCTGTACCGACCCGGGCCGACCTCCGAGACGAGGTGCGCTCGGGTCAGGCGCGACAAGACCTGGCGGACCCGGCCCTCGGGCCTTCCAGCCAGGTTCGCGATCTGCGATGCCGCGAACACAGGGTCCGGACAGGCGCTCAGGTCGCGGAAAAGCGCGGCTGTCTCCGTGTCGAGCAGGCGGTACGAGCGGGTGATGGACTCGCGGACGTCGAGCGCCCGGTCCTCCTCGCTCGCGAAGGCGTCCAGGATGCTGCGCTCCGGCGCCTCGTACTCGTCGGCCAGGCCCGCCAGGCGCAGCTGCGGCCGATACGCCGCGCGGGCGGCGACGTTGGCCAGCGCCAGAGGCAGCTGCCCGGCCAGCCGGATGATGCGGTCGACGGCCTCTGGTTCAGCCGCCGTCCTCGCCGCGCCGAGCCGGCGTTCGAGGAGGGTGCGTGCGTCGCTCAGGCTCAGGGGCCCGAGTGTCAAGGGAAGCGCCTGGTACGCGGCAACGAGCGCGTGCAGCTGCATGCGGCTGGTGACAAGGGCCATGGAGCCGGCGCTTCCGGGAAGGAGATGCTTCAGCTGGTCCGTGCACCATGCGTTGTCGAGGACGACGAGCACTCGCCGGTCGGCCTGCAAGCCGCGGAACATGAGCCCTCGTGCCTGCGCGGTCTCGGGCATGTCCTCGAGCCGGACACCCAAGGACCGCAGGAAGCCCTCCAGCACGTGCGCGGGGTCCCGCGGCTCGGCCTCCGGTCCGGCTCCCTGCAGGTCCGCGAAGAGCTGGCCGTCGGGGAAGCGGTCGGCCAGGCGATGGGCGGCGGTGACGGCGAAAGCTGTCTTTCCCACTCCGGCCAGTCCGCCGACCGTGCAGATGGCCACGGAGGAAGACGCCTCCGCATCGGTGAACAAGCGTTCGACCTGCTCCTGCTCGCTCTCGCGACCGACGAGGCTCGGCAGGGCGGCTGGAAGCTGAGCCGGCACGTGAAGCCGAGGCGTCCGTGGCGCGCCCTTCGAGTGCTCGGCGCTCGGTGGCAGCTGAAATCGGCCCGAGAGGATGCGCTCGTGGACCTGCTGCAGATCCTGCGACGGGCTGACGCCGAGGCTCTGACGCAGCAGGTGACTGGTCGAGTGGTAGATCGTCAAGGCCTCGGACTGCCGCCCGGCACCGTAGAGCGCGGTCATCAGCAGGCCGCATATACGCTCCCGAAGTGGATGCTCCACATGCAGGGCGGACAGTTCTGTGACGGCCTCGATGTAGTGCCCTCTGTCGACGTCGCAGGCGAGCCGCTCCTCCGCACAGGCGAGGCGCAGCTCTCCGAGGACGCCGCGCTGCTGCTCCGCGAACGGCCCGGGAACCCCCGCGAGGGGCACTCCTTTCCACATCTCGAGGCTCTCGGTCAGCAGGCTCGCCGCGGACGCCAGGTCGCCGGCGCCTCGGGCCTCCCTGGCCCTCGCCGTCTTCTCCTTGAACCTGCTCAGGTCCAGGGCGTCCGGTCGGATGCGCAGCAGGTAGCCCCCGTCGACCAGGCTCACGGAGCTGTCGCTGTGCTCCCCCAGTGCCTGCCTGATCCGGTAGACGTACGTGCGCACGGAGCCCACCGCCGACGGTGGGGCGTCGTCGCCCCACACGTCCTCCACCAGCCTCGAGAGGCTTACGGGCCTGCCCGCCCGGAACAGCAGCGCAGCGAGCACGGCGCACTGCCTCGGCTGGCCGGCTCCGGCCTCGACCCCCTCTTTGTACACCCGGACCGGGCCGAGCACTGAGAACTCGACGCCTGCGTGCATAGTGCCTACCGCCCTGGAGATCCTTGTGCGACTTCGCTGCTCGGCTGTCCGCCTGGGACCGCCCCCCAAAGATACCGCAGATCGGACCGATTTTTGGGACCAAACAGTCCCCTCTTGATGGGAGAGGGCACGCCTCCCCTGCAGGTGGATGCCCCTTCGGCGGGGGTGGCGACCTCGGACATGTGGACGAAAGCGTCTTCTCGTCCCGCATACTCCGCCTGGCTGCCTCCGCCCGTCCGGAGGGCGGTGATGTCCGGTGGGGCGGAGACCACGGCGAAACCGCCTGTGGGGACGGCACCGGGACATCTCGGCGCCGGACGGCTCAGCGTCCCCGGCACCGACCTCGGGAGGAGTGACGTCGTCGGCGGCGCGGCACAGCCCTTACGCCGACCCGATCCCGCGGCTCTCCCCCGCCCGTCCAGAAGTCAGGCCGCACAGGGCCGACCACCGCGCGCTCTCACCCCGTCGGTCGACGGACCTGATCACGTCACCGCTGCTGCGGAAGCCATCGATGACCGCGTCCTCATCTGGACGGGAACCGCGTGCATGGGCGGGAGGGCCTCGGCTGACTCCTGAAGGCCGCGACGGGCACGAGCGATTCCGGGCTGCCCCACGGCGGTGATCCGACAGCGGTGCCGGAGGACCGCGTGCTCGCGCGGTTCCGGTACCGACTGCCGGATCTCTCCCCACCCGGGGCAGCCCGAGAGGACGTCACCAGTCCGAGTTGGCCGCCCCCAGACTCAGCAGGACCTGGTCGAAGGTGTTGCCGTCGTTGTCATCGGTGTACGCCATGGACAGTGCGCCGAACGGGGAGGAAGCCAGCGAGAGCTGCTCCTGGCGACCGGGCGTGACCTGGCTGACGGACTGGGCCGGCAACCGGCCCGCGAAGGTGCCGTCAGGGTTGAGGCCCCGGGCCCAGACCGCCGGATCGGTGCCTGCGACGCTCCAGCCGACCACGGCGTCGCGCTGGTCGTCGATGCCGACGGTGGGGTTGCCCGCTCCGGCTCCGCCGGAGACCTCGACCTCGGCCGAGCCGGCGGTGCCGGTCGCGGTGAACGATCGGGCCCAGACGCCACGGGTCCCGGTGTGATCGGACTCCCACGCCACGGCGAAGTCGCCGTTGAAGTCGGCGGCCACGGCCGGGCGCTGCTGCTGCCTGTCGCCGAGGCTGTTGGCACTGCGGCGGCTGAGTGCGACCGCCCCGTTCGCCTTGGCCAGCTTCACCAGACCGATCTGGTAGACGCCGTCGTTGTCGGTGTCCTCGTCCCAGACGACGACGGCGTCGCCCGAGGCGGAGGTCGCGACGTCGGGGTTGTGGTGCGCGCCGCCGGCCGCGTTGACGGTCACCTCGTAGGCCTTGGTCGTGGTCCCGGTGAATCCGGCTGCCTTCACCGTCGCCGCCGCCGTGCCCTGGATGTCCTCCCACACCACGGAGAACGCGACCGCCGTGGTGCTGTTGGGCGCGCCGTCCGGATCGACGGCGACGCGCGGATGGATCTGCTGGCCGTCGGCGCTCGCGTTGGCCTGGCCGGAGCCGAGGAGCGCCCCGGCCGGGGAGAGCACACGGTAGGTGACGTTGTAGAACCCGTTGCCGTCCGGGTCCTCCGCCCACACGACGACGGCGTTGCCCCGGTCGTCGAGTCCCACGTCGGGCTGGAGATGCCGCCAGGCCACCCCCGAGGTCCCGCCGGCCGAGAGCTTCTTCTCGTAGGCGGAGACGCCGTTGCGGTACATCCGCACCCACACGTCGCTGTGCGCGTTGTCGCCCGGGTTGGTCGAGTCGCGGTCGTCCTCCCACACCACCGCGGTGTCGCCGAGGCGGTTGGCCGCGATCGAGGGGGTGTCCTGGTCACCGGCGGAGTCGCTGTTCGCGGTCGCCCAGGACGAGGGACCGGCCGCCGAGGCCGGGGCGACCGTGGCGAGGACGGCGACCAGGCCGGCTATGGCCGCGCCGAGTACGGAGAGCTTACGCATCGGCCAACCCCGGCTTTCCGTCGTGGATGACAAAGGTCCGGGCGGTGGTCGCCGGCGCGCCGTGTTCGGTCACCGTCGCCACCGACCGGAAGTCGGCTGTGAGCTGCGACGGCGTGATGCGTGTGCGGACGTAGCCGCGGCGTTCGGAGTAGAAGCGCAGATGCGGGTTGAGGGATCCGTTGGGGATCGTCGTGGTGGCGCTCCCGTTGCCGGTGCTGGTGATGGAGGTGCAGACGAGCTCGGAGCCGATCGTCGCCGACGACGGATCGGCGTAGTCGGCCTTGAGGTCGTTGCCCCACGACGCGTGCACGTCACCGGTGAGGACCACCGGGTTGCGTACGCCGCGGTCGATGATGCCCTGCTGGATCCGCGCCCGGCTGCCCCGGTACCCGTCCCAGGCATCCATGTTCATCGCACCCGCCGAGTTCACGTTGCGGGCGAAGAAGACCTGCTGGCCTATGAGGTCCCAGGTGCCCAGACGCCGGCCCAGTCCGTCGAGCAGCCATGCCTCCTGAGCCGCGCCGGTGATGGAACGGGACGGCAGATCGGCGTCGGCGCAGACCTTCGTCCCGTCGCCGCAGGCCTGGTCGTCGCGGAACTGGCGGGTGTCGAGCATGTGGAACGTGGCGAGGGTGCCCCAGCGGACCCGGCGGTAGAGCTGGATGCTGTTGCCGGAGGGGGCCGCGGCGGCCCGCAGCGGCATGTTCTCGAAGTAGGCCTGGTACGCGGCGGTGCGTCGCGCGGTCCACTGGGCCGCCGTCAACGCGGGGCTGCTGTCGGCGCGGACCATGTTGGCGTAGTTGTTCTCCACCTCGTGGTCGTCCGGCACGACCGGCCACGGCGCGATCGCGTGCGCGGCCTGCAGGTCGGGGTCGCTGCGGTAGAGCGCGTAGCGACGGCGGTAGTCGGCCAGCGACACGATCTCGCTGCCGAGGTGCTGGCGCACGGCGCCGGAGGTGGCGCCGCCCTCGTAGATGTAGTCGCCCAGGTGCAGGATCAGGTCGGGGCGGTCGTCGGCCATGCGTCGGTAGGCGGTGTAGTAGCCCTGCTCGTAGTGGGCGCACGAGGCGAAGGCCATCGTGAAGTCTCGCCCGACCGTGCTCGGAGCCGGCGCGGTGCGGGTCCGGCCCACCGGGGAGATGAATCCCTGGGCCCGGAACCGGTAGTAGTACTCCGAGTCCGGGGCGAGTCCGCCGGCCAGCACGTGCACCGCGTGGGCCTGTGCGTAGCGCGCGGTGGAGGTACCGGAGCTGACGAGGTTGGTGAAGTTCTGGTTGGTCGACACCTGCCAGTCGACGGTGACGTCGGCGTTGGGCATGCCGCCCTGACCGTCCGCGTTGGTCGGTGCGGGCGCCAGACGCGTCCAGAGAACCACGCTGTTGTCGTCCGGTTCGCCGGAGGCGACACCGAGCGTGAAGGGGAAGGGAGGGGTGGCGGCGGCCGACGGCTGGGCCATCGCCCCTAGTTGGAGCGCTGCGACGCTCGCGGTGGTGAGCCCGCCTAGGATGAAGATGCGGCGACTGAGGTTGCTCATGGCCGCAGATGCTCGCGGTCACAGGTGAACTTCCCGCCCTGCGACGGGGGCGGTCAAATGACATGACCACTCCGCGAGTTGGTGGGCTTTTATACGGCTATCGCGGGTACCGAGGCTGGACCTCAGCCGCTGATCAGCCGTTACGGTCCAGCCGCACTGTTCACATCCCCGGCGTCCGTTAACCGCCCGTCCAATGACGGCCCTGACACGCAACCCGTCCTTCATCTGGTGACATGCCTCGACCGACGAGGCGGGTCGCTCGCAGCGGCCGGAGAGAGCGCCGTCGTACCGGCAGGCCGGTGTGGGCCTGGCCGCCGAACCCGTCGGCGACGTCGGATCCGTGCGCCGTCGGCAAGCCACGTCCGAGGTCGGCGCGATCACGACCACGCTCGCCGACCGGCGCGAGGCTCCACGGCCACGATGTGCCACGGCATCAGTGCCTACGGTCATCTGCGGTCCTCGGCTCCGCAGAGCCCTGCCAGTCGATGCGCTCCACAAGCCGGCGGACCGGTGCGCACGGAAGCCCTGCAGGTCGGTCATGCGGCCACTTCGCAGTGCTGTGAGGTTGCTGCCTGCCACCTGCCGCGCCCCCGATGTCACGAACCTCGATGAAGCGGGCCAGAATACGGTCGCGCAGGGCGACAGCCTGCCTCCGGGCGTCCTGCTGGGTGCATCCGGGCCGGGCCTGGTACAGGCCGACCAGATTCAGGACAGGCCCCGTCTCGGCCGGGTGCCGTATCTGTCCAACCTGACCTGCCTCATCCGCGGCAATTACGCGGCCGCGGCATGAGCAGGGCGGAAATCAGCGATGGACCCGCTGCGCCACGACCGAGGCCACCCTCGCCCTTGCGACCATCGCCGCCCGCTGGCGTCTGGCACACCTGCCCGGCCACAGAACCCGCCCCGCCCTCGCCATGACCTTGAGGCCACGCGATCTGCGGATGCGGGCACAGCCCCGTGCCGTGACGCGAACCCCCCGTGCGTCGGCCGGGTGAGCCCGCCACGACCGTGTCCCGTGTGGTCGGGCGGACGAGCCGTTCGCAGCAGCGGATGGCGGCGGCGAGGCCGCGGGCGGGCACGAAGGGGGCCGGGCGGACGGCGGGTCAGCGGGCCGCCCACGCCTCCACCGAGGTCGTCACCGGCGCCCCGGTGAGCGCCGACTCCTCGACGGCCAACGCCAGCAGATGGTCCTGGCAGCCCTCGGCCAGCGGATACGGTTCCGGGCCGGTGTCCCGGACCCATGCGCCCGTACGGCACAGCAGGTCCACCACGGCCAGGTCGTCCTCGGACAGGCTCGCGCCCAGATAGTCGTTGCGCCACACCACCCGTCCGTCGAACGAGATGTGGTGCACCTCCGCACCTTCGAGGTTGAGGTCGGTGCCCGTGCGGCGACGCACCAGCGGGGACTCCACCGGTGTGCGCGGATCGGCCATCCGCACCACCGTGTCGTCCACGATCTCGCCGAGCGAGCCGCGCACCACGATCCGGCGGGCGCGCAGCGGATTCCACCACTGGTTGTCGGTGAAGTCGTACAGGGCGGTGCGGGCCCCGCCGAAGTCCATGAGAGCCAGAGTGGTGACGGCGTCCTTGGGCGTGAGGTCGTCCGACCAGCCGCCTGGGGACAGCGGGTCGGCGAGCGGGGCGGTGAAGGCCCGGGCCGACACCGTCACGGGCCCGCAACCGACATCCAGCGTGTGCCGGATCAGCGACATCGCGTGGTACATGTGCGTCGAGGACACCTGGACCGACGTCACCTCGCCGATCACCCCCTCTCGTACGAGTGCGATACGAGCGGCGTGGCCCGGCATCAGCGTGTACTGCTCCGCGACCTGGACGAGTGCGCCACCCCCGGCGCGCGTCGCCCCTCCCACGGCGTCCCAAAGATTCCGAAGCCCGCTCACGTCGGGCGCCGGCGGTGTCTCCGCGAGGACCGGCACCTCGTGCTCGACGAGTTCCCGTACGACCTGCGGCGTCACCTCCCACGGCACCGACGGGATCACGAACTCCGCGTCACTACCGCACAGTTCAGCGACCGTCCGGTGGGCGGGCACCCCCCACTCCGCCTCCACCCGGGCGGCTCGTTCGGCCGAGCGCGTCACCACGCCGGCCACCGCCAGCCGTTCGGGCAGCGCCTTCGCCAGCCGGGCGAAGAACTCAGCCCGCCAGCCACTGCCCACGATGCCGAACCGTATGGGTGCTGCGCTCACGTGCCCGCTCCTTCTCGCGTCCGGGGCGCGAGTCTAACCCGGCGACCTGTACCGGGCGCCGGCCTGACGGCGCGCCCCCCCTGGGCGTACAGGACCCCGGACATGACGGCACGTGACGGGGCTCCCCCGGGAGGCTCGCGCCTGGTCCCGGCACCGTTCAGCGAGGGCCGGGCCGCCCTCCGAGGATCGGCCAGACCACGCGAAAGGCGGGAACTCGCCGTCGAAGACGACCACCGACCGTTCGCCTGCCCGATCGGGAACGCGCCGGACGTCCGAACGGCAGTCGACGGCGCTCATGGTGCCGTCGCCGAAGCGCACGTGAATGAGTTCCTTGATCATCGGGCCGCAGACCCGGAGTGCTTCGCGAAACCGCTACATGGCCGGGTCAACGGGGACGGCGGAGTCGGGCGCGCCACGGTCGCAGCGCGAAGGCGGTGCATCATCGAGGTCCAGAGCGGCCTGCTGGTCCCCGGCCCACGCGAGCGCCGCGGCAGCGGCCGGACCGGTGCCCCGGGACGCACCCGTGACCAGTACTCCGCGGGTCACCCGGCCACCTCCGCGACACCGTCGATCAGCCGCTGCACGTCCTCGTCGTCGACGTACGGGGCGAGCCCGGCACGCACCGCGCCGGTGTCGCCGAGCCCCAGCAGCCGCGATGCCTCCAGCGCGTAGAAGTTGCCCGCGGGAGCGTTCACACCGCGCCGCGCCAGCCGCTCGTAGACCTCCCGGCCGGGCACTCCCTCCACGGAGAAGAACACCGTCGGCGTACGGCGTGCCGGCGCACCGTACAGCCGCACCCTGCCGATGCCCGACAGCCCCTCCAGCAGCCGCCTCAGCAGCTTCTGCTCGTATGCCTCGACCGCTCGCATCGACTCCAGCACCCGGCTGCGCCGGTCGCCCGCGGAGGACGCAAGTGAGGCGATGTAGTCCACGGCCGCGGTGGTGCCCGCGAGCATCTCGTACGGCAGAGTGCCCAGCTCGAAGCGTTCCGGCACGGCATCGCTGGAAGGCAGCAGCTTGTCCGGTCGCAATTCCTCCCACAGTCCCGGATCGGCCACCACGACACCATGGTGGGGGCCGAAGAACTTGTACGGCGAACACGAGAAGAAGTCGGCGCCCAGGGTGGCCACGTCGACCGGCGCGTGCGGCGTCAGGTGTACCCCGTCCACGTACAGCAGGGCTCCGAGCTCGTGGACGGCCGCGGCGATCGCCGCCACGTCGGGGCGCGTGCCCAGCAGGTTCGACGCCCCGGTGACCGCCACCAGCCGGGTCCGGCCGGACAGCTGTTCCCGCAGGGCGTCGACGCTCAACTCGCCGCTCGCGGGATCGAACGCGGCCCACCGCACCGCCGCACCGGCGGATTCCGCGGCCTGGATCCACGGCCGGATGTTGGCATCGTGGTCCAGACGGGTGACGACCACCTCGTCACCGGCTGTCCACTGCCGCGCCAGGGCACGGGAGACGTCGTACGCCGCCTGCGTCGCCGACCGGGTGAAGACGACGCCGCGCGGCTCGCAGC
This sequence comes from Streptomyces sp. PA03-3a, assembly GCF_033792735.1. Classification (NCBI taxonomy): domain Bacteria; kingdom Bacillati; phylum Actinomycetota; class Actinomycetes; order Kitasatosporales; family Streptomycetaceae; genus Streptomyces; species Streptomyces sp. PA03-3a. Next base: position 45,377 of record NZ_JARAVM010000040.1, on the reverse strand, counting down.
CGAGAAGGTCCGCCATGGCCTGCCGCGCCTCCTGCACGACCTGCTCGGCACGGCGCTCGGCTGCCGTCACCGAGCCCCGGTTGGAGATGCCCGAGCACATCACCGCGGCCATCGCCTCGGCGACCTGGCGGGGCACCTGTGAGCCGCCCGGCCCGTCGAAGTGGGCCACCTTTTCCTTCAGCGCGGGGAAGTCGTCACGGATTCGCAGGACATCGAGATGCATGCGCCTATCCTGCCGGAACGCGGATTCCGCGCGGGCCGGGTCACACAGGACGGATCCGACCCCCGCGGCAAGCGGTTGCACCTGCGCATGGCGCGTACGTTCCTGGGACTGCGAAGTCAGCAGTAGCAGGGACCACACCCGGTGCAGGCCTCACCGCGCCAGTCGGGGGCTTCATCCCTGGTGCCGTCTTCGGACTCACGACACCGTACGCGCGGCGTGAGCATGACCCATGGATATTGACCGGCTGGTGCTACCGGCGTGTTCTCAGGAAGCGTTGAGCTCGACAACAACGCGGTAACTGGCGGGTTCCGAGGTGATGTGAAGGCGCGGATCGTCGAAGAGGCGCTGCAGCGCGGCATGCCACTCGGGGTTCGCGGTCGCTTCGTCGAGAGCGGTGCCCGAGGTCCACTCGGCGATGTGGAGGAACCGCGTCTCGGGCGCATCGGCCAGCGGACGGTGCAGGCGGGAGCGGACGAAGCCGGGCTGGGTGGACATGATCCTGGCGTTCTCCTGATACGCCTCCGTGAAGTGGTCGGCTTCGTCCGCCGGCACGATGTAGCTCTTGATGACGGTCACCGGGCCGTCGACACCGGTCTTCGATTCAAGGGATTGACTCATGCCCACTCAGACCGGCGACGCTTCGACTGCGTGACACACGTCCGTCAATTCTGTCGCGCCATTACCTTGCCGACGGCAACCCAAGTCCCACACGAACCAGGCGCTTAGGCGAGTAAGACCGTGTCCTACACGGCTATGCCGCATCAGGCAACGTTCGCCGTGCTGTGATGGCTGAGCTAATACTGTGTGCCGATGGGCAATGCCTCGGTCACACGTCAGTCGGGTATGTCTTCGGTGTCGAAGTCACCGGCGGAGGTAAGGCCCTCGACGAAGGATCGGAAGTCCGGGGCGAGGGCGAGCTCTTCATTACGGTCGATGTCGAACCACGTCACCCATGGTTCCCCGTGTCGGCCGGATGCCCGGTAGTCGAGCGCAATCCAGTAGTGCCCGCCGCCTGAGAGGAGCACGGCAGGCGCGAGAAGACCTCATTCCTCGATCAGGTAGGGACTGTCCAGCAGAGAGACTCGACGGCTTCATAGCCGGCACCGGCCCGACCCTCGACATCCCAACGTCACCCTGACCAGCCGAAGTCAGTAGCGCCGGTGGGCGCGCCGCAGGAAAGCGGTCTGCCGACCGGAAGCCGCCGGCGGGTCGAGCCGGGCGGTGCGGGGGAAGCCGGCGCCCGATGCGCACGGCGCCCACCGAAAGCAGCGGAGCGCACGCCGTCCCCACGGGTGCGAGCCGCCGCACTGTGGTCGGCACCCGCGCGCAGCGCAGCCCGGTGCTCATGGATGATCGCCTGCCTCGGCGGAGCGAGATCTTCACGTCGTGGGGCCATTGCGCGTGTTTCCAGACGCCGATGCAACAGGGACTGCGTGAAGGCGGTGATACCGCGATGTTTCGCCTGTGTAAGAAGGCCGTGGAAAGCAGGACGGCCTCCGGTCGGGTGACGTACCGAAACGTTCACCATCCCCCGAAAGGGGTCACAACAGCCTCTCTTTCGCGTGCCGTCGCGGGGCGGACATCGCGGCCGGCCTCCGGCACACGGCCGTCGCCGGCCCCTTGACGAGGGGCGCGAAAGCCTCGCAGGCTATCGACTGGCAGCCATAAGTTCAATGACTTTACAAATCCTCGTCATCGATGGTCAGATGCGCTCCGAACACTGATCATGGAGGGTTTGTTGCGAGTTCCATCTCCCCGAAGATCTGCGGTGTCCCTTGCCGCGGCTGTCGTTGCCGGCCTCATAGTCTCTCCGACCGCGTCCGGCGCCACGTCTTCCCTACCGTCGTATGCCGCCGCAGCCGGACAGGGCAGCGCGCAGCGGGTGCCGGTCTCGGTGACGCTGATCACCGGTGACAAGGTGAAGGCGGCTCAGGAGCCCGGTGGTGCGGTGTCGGTGGACGACGTCCAGCGTGCGGCGGGTGCCAAGGGTTCGGTGCGTGTCGCCGTCGAGAACGGCGACACCTACGTGTACCCCGATGAGGCGATGCCCTACATCGCCACTGGTCGGCTGGACAAGCAGCTCTTCAATGTTACGCAATTGGTTGCCCAGGGCTACGACGACGCCCACGTCAACGCGCTGCCGCTGATCGTCACTCAGTCCGAAGGCGCCGTCGCTCGCAAGAGCGCTGCCGCGAAGGACGCACTGCCGTCCGGTGCGAGTCTGCCCGGGGCGAAGGCCACCCTCCAGCTGCCGTCCATCAACGGAGCGGCCGTCAAGGCCCAGCGGTCGAAGGCCGCCACCTTCTGGTCGGCGCTCACCGACACCAGCGGCCAGGACGTCGCGCGGTCGGCGGCACGGATCGCCGGAAGCGCGGACGATACGGGTGCCCCCGCGTTCGCCGCCGGCGTGGACGAAGTGTGGCTCGACGCCAAGGCGAAGGCGACCATGGCGGAGTCGAACGCCCAGATCGGCACTCCTGAGGCGAGGAAGGCCGGTGGCACGGGAGCCGGAGTCCGGGTCGCCGTTCTGGACAGCGGAGTGGACCCCACCCACCCGGACCTGGTCAAGCGCGTCGTGGCGTCCCGCAGTTTCGTAGAGGGCCAGGAGGTGGTCGACCGCAACGGCCACGGCACCCACACCGCCTCCACCGTCGCCGGTACCGGCGCCGCCTCCGGCGGGAAGGAACAGGGAGTCGCCCCCGGCGCGGACCTGATCGTGGGGAAGGTCCTCGGAGACGACAACTCCGGTCCCAACTCGGGGATCATCGCGGGCATGGAGTGGGCGGCGCGGACCGAGCATGCCAAGGTGATCAACATGAGCCTGGGGATAGGGATATACCACACCCAGGACGATCCCATGAGCCAGGCCGTGAACAAGCTGACCGCCGAGACGGGCGCGCTGTTCGTCATCGCCGCGGGCAACGAGGGCACCGACCCCTACAGCGTGAGCGCCCCGGGCACCGCGGACGCCGCGCTCACCGTCGGCTCGGTGGACTCCTCCGACGTCCTCGCCTACAACTCAGGGGCCGGGCCGCGGTTGAAGGACGACGCCCTCAAGCCCGATCTGACCGCGCCCGGCGTCGAGGTGCTGGCGGCACGTTCGCAGTACATGACGGGCGGCGAAGGCTACTACCGCACCGAAAGCGGCACCTCGATGGCGGCGCCGCACGTCGCCGGGGCGGCGGTGCTGCTGGCCCAGAAGCACCCGGAGTGGTCGGGGCAGCAGATCAAGGACGCGCTGATGAGTACCAGCGCGCCGACCCCCGCCTACACTCCCTACCAGGCGGGCACCGGTCGTCTGGACGTCGGCGCCGCCTACGTGCACGACCAGGTCGTCGCGACCGGGTCCGTGGACGTGGGGCTGGTGCGCTGGACCAAGGACCACAAGCACGATCCGGTCAAGCGGAAGATCACCTACACCAACACCACGGACAGCGCCGTAACCTTGCGGCTCACGGTGGACCGCGGTGCCTCGCCCGCGGGGGCGTTCACCCTGGGCGCCGACCGTGTCACGGTCCCGGCCCGCGGCACCTCGACGGTCGAGGTCGTCGCCGACCCGAAGGGTCTCGCGGCGGGTCTGTACTCCGGCCAGGTCACCGCGCGTTCCGCGGCCGGCGTCGTGCACACGGCGGTGGGCATGTCCGTCGAGGCCGAGAAGTACGACCTGACGGTCCGCCTGAAGGACAAGGCCGGCAAGCCCGTGGGTGGTGAGGTCGAGATCACCGGCGCCGACGGGACCACCACCATTATGTGGGCCCCGGACGGCAAGCTCACCAGCCGCTGGGCTCCCGGCTCCTACACCGTCGTCTCCACGATGGATGTGGAGGGCCGCAACGGCCCGCACTCCCTGGGCTACGCCGTACTGACCGCGCCCGAGGTGGACCTGAAGGCCGACATGGACGTGGAACTGGACGCGTCGCGCATCCGCCAGATCAAGGTGGACACCCCCAAGCCCACGGTCGTCACCACCAGCAGGATCGACCTCTACCGCTCCTTCACCTCGTCGCAGCCCACGCCCAACGACCATCAGGCGCTGCAGCAGATGGTTCTGCCCTCGCCCGGGTACGACAGCCTGTGGGCGCTTCCCACCAAGGGCAAGGTGAAGAAGGGCAGCTTCGTCTTCACCACCCGGATCCGGGCCAAGCAGACCCCGCTGAAGATCGCCTACGGCGGGCGCAGCCTGGACGAGACCGTGCTGGTGCAGCCTGGCTCCGCACCGTTCCAGGACGGCACCTCGCACGTCGAGGCCGTCTTCGCCGGCACCGGCAAGTCCGCCGACTACGCCGGCCTGTCCGCCCGCGGCAAGGCCGTGGTCGTCCGCGCCGACGCCTGGGTGACCCCGGCAGACCAGGCGGCAGCCGCGCGCGCCGCGGGAGCGGCGATGCTCCTGGTGGTCAACAACGCCGACGGGCGCCTGGTCGACTGGTACGGCGACCCGGACGGCACGACCGGGCTCATGCCGGTCGCGTCTCTCACGGTCGATGAGGGCGCGGACCTGATCAAGAAGATCTCGTCCCCGGGGAAGACCAAGCTGAAGGTCGAGGCCCATCCCTCGCCGCAGTACCTGTACGACCTGGCCGACTATCACCAGGGCGGCATCCCCGAGGACCCCTCCGCGGCGACCGACCCGGGCAGCCTCGCCCGCATCGACAACGTCTTCACCTCGTCCACCGGCAAGCAGATCAAGGAGAGCCGCGAGGACAGTCCGTCATACGTGTACTGGCCGGCCGGATACCCCTACGCCGGCGCAACGACTCGCCTCCCGTCGTTCCCGAGGGAGCCGGTCGCACCGGGTCCCCGCACCGACTGGGTCTCCGCCGGCGACGGCGTGAAATGGCAGCAGTACACCGACGTCACCGACGGCTTGTCCACCTTCACCGACATCGTCAGCTACCGGCCGGGCAGCGTGCAGAGCGAGCACTGGTCCAGCCCCCTCATCCGGCCGCGCATGCTCGGCTTCGAGGTCCCGTACCGTGTCGGCGACGTCATGGTCGGAACGATCACGGCATTCGGCGACGGAGGATCGGCCCACGGTGGCCAATCCGGCCTGATGTCGTATGACTTCGCCCTCTATCAGGGAGACAGGAAGGTGTACCAGTCCGGGCCGTACTCCGACTTCCAGGTGAGCGGCCTGGCCCCGCAGAAGCTTCCCTACCGGCTCGTGGTCGACGCGAAGGGGAACACCGACGTCACCCCCTACTCCTCCACCACGCACAGCGAATGGAGTTTCCAGTCCGGCACCGCCGACAACCAGGCCATCCCGCTGGTCCAGCTCGACTACGAGACGGCGGTGGACCTCGACGGCCGGGCGAAGCGCACGTCGGACTTCGCCGTCAAGCCGGTCGTCCTCGGCAGTGACGACGCCAAGGACGCGGTCTCCTCGGTCAAGCTCGAGGTCTCCTACGACGACGGCGCCTCCTGGCAGCCGCAGGACCTGAAGGAGAGCAAGGGCACCTGGCAGGCGCAGCTCCACGCGCCGGCCCGGGCCGGTTACGTGTCCGTCCGCGTCACGGCCGAGCAGCACAACGGGGGCGGTATCACCCAGACCGTCACTCGGGCCTTCGGCCTGAAGTAGCACCCGCGAGCGGCCGGTGCCCATACCCCGTGAGGGTGCGGGCACCGGCCGTCGCGCAATAAGCCGGCGGCGGACGGCGGGGGACCTTGCCGTCCCGGAGTTGCACCACTCCCAGAGACGCGATCCCGGTCGGACCGGAACGAGGTCGCAGCACGGCATGTCGTACTTTTGCGGGGCCGGACAGATGATCGCCGACGCGCTGGCTTTCGGGTCAGCGGGCGGTGAACAGCCGGGCGACGGCTCGCGGGCTGAGTTGCCATACGGCGATCGGTCACAGGGCGAACGCGGCGATCACGGGCCGCTCGCGAGGACGTGGCAGCGGCCGTTGGTCCAGGTGGCGCCGGGCATGTTGCAGTCTGGGCCGCCGCGGTGCCGGTCGTAGAAGGCCCCGGCACAGCCGACGAGCTGGCGCAAACGTGATCATCTTTGGCGTGAACTACCCGTATGGATCAGTTGTCGGAGGCTGTGTAATGGCCCGGTCCGGCTCCAAGGGGGGCCCGAATCCGGGAGTCTTCGTGAGTTCGCACACCAAGCGCATCAAGTGGGGCGCGTGCACGGTGGGGGCGCTGACCGCCGCCGTCCTCGCCATGAGCACCACCCCGGCCGCGGCGAACGGAACCTACAGCGGCCTCGAATACGTCTACGGGGCAGGAGCCTGGAGCGACGACTGGGGCAACGAGGGCGTCGTGGACACCAACACGAACAGGACTTCCAACGCTACTTGTCTGTGGCAGATGGTGTTGTGGGCAAACGGCTACCTCTCGTCCGCCTCGGACATCGACGGCGACTTCGGAAGCCGGACCAAAACCGCGACCGCCAACTGGCAGTCGGCCTCCGGCCTGACGGCCGACGGAAGCGCCGGCAAGGCGAGCTGGAGCTATGCCGCCGGGCGGATCAACTACTCCTCGGGCACTGAGTCGGACCTGTATCTCACCTACGTCGGCTCGGCGGGCCGCAGCTTCATCCTGCATCGCTTCCCGGACGGCGTCTACCAGTTCGTCGACGCGGACGGCGCTTCGCGGAACGCCGGTTACAACTACCGGACCTGCAGCTGACGCCTGCCGTCTGGTGCAACGAGGGCCCGCTTCCCCGGAAGGGAGGCGGGCCCGACGGGTCGAAGCCCCTGCGCGGGGGGTTCTCCTGTCCGGCGGGTGCCGAGGAGATCATGGCGCCGGCGGCCACGGAGACCCCGTGGGAGCTTCCCAGGAGTACCTGACGTTGATCACTGCTCCGTCCTACGCCCTCCTTTCGCGCGGGGGGCCCCGCCCGTGCCGGGAACCGGCGCGGGGAGATGTCCAAGATCATGGCCGCCTGCGTCGCCTTCAGGGACACCGACGTCGACCCGCGCACGCCCGGCGACGCCTGCCCCGCCGTGGCAGCGGAGACCGCCTCGCGGTGGCGCCGTCATGGAGCGACGAAGCCACCTGGGCCGAGAGGCCGGGAGCGTCACGGTGCCGGACTCCCCCGGGGGCCTGTCGAGTGACCTGGATCATGGGTATGGCCGGACATGGTTGCCGCGCGGCGGCCGCTGTTTCCTGGCGGCATGAACGAATATTCCGATGCTCCCTTCCCGGCCCCGTCGCACTGGATCGGGGGCGGCGCCGTCCCCGGCTCCGGGCCGCTGCTCGACGTCGTGAACCCCGCCGACGACTCCGTGCTCGCCTCTCTGGCCCAGGGCACACCTGAGGACGTCGACCAGGCGGTGGACGCGGCGCTGGCCGCCTTCCCCGCCTGGTCGGCGACCTCGCCCGAGGACCGCATCGCCGTGCTGCGGCGGGTAGCCGACGGAATGGCGAAGAACGCCGAGGAGCTCGCGGCGACGATCACCGTGGAGATGGGCGCCCCGATCTCCTTCTCCCGGCAGGCGCAGGCCGGATTCCCGGTGGCGGCGACCCAGGCCGCGATCGTCGCGGCCGAGCGGTTCGAGTGGACCGAGACGGTGGAGAACTCGCTGGTCGTCCGGGAGCCGATCGGCGTCGTGGGCGCCATCACACCATGGAACTTCCCCCTCCAGCAGGTCGTGACGAAGGTCGTCCCGGCCCTGCTGGCCGGCAACACGGTGGTCCTCAAGCCGTCGGAGCTCTCCCCTCTCAGCGCCCGGATGTTCGCGGAGATCGCATCCGAGGCCGGGCTCCCGGACGGCGTGCTGAACGTCGTGCAGGGCACCGGCCCGGTGGTCGGCGAGGCCATCTCCCGCCATCCGAAGATCGACATGGTGTCGTTCACCGGCTCCACGGCCGCCGGCAGGCGCGTCTCGGCGGCGGCCTCCGGGACCGTCAAGCGCGTCGCACTCGAGCTGGGCGGCAAGGCGGCCCACATCGTCCTGGCCGACGCCGACCTCGACTTCGCCGTCAACCGCGGCCTGGGCTACGCGTGGGCGAACGGCGGCCAGGCCTGCGGCGCCTACTCGCGGATGCTGGTGCCCGAGCACCTCCAGCAGGCGGTCGTCGAGAAACTGCGTGCCGCGGCCACCGGGTACGCCGTCGGCGACCCGGCCGACGAAGCCACCCGCATCGGCCCCCTCGCCTCCGAGACCCAGCGGCAGCGCGTGGACGGCTACATCCGGCGCGGCATCGCCGACGGCGCCACGCTCGTCGTCGGCGGCCCCGGCCGCCCGGACGGTTTCGAGGGCGGCGCGTATGTGAGGCCCACGATCTTCTGCGACGTCGACCCCGGCTCGGCCATCGCCCAGGAGGAGATCTTCGGCCCTGTCCTCGCGGTGATCCCGTACACCGACGACGACCACGCCGTCGAGATCGCCAATGGCACGATCTACGGCCTCAACGCCGCCGTCACGGGTGACGAGGAGCACGCCATGGCCATCGCCCGGCGTCTGCGGGTCGGCCAGGTCGACGTCAACGGCGGGCCGCACAACTTCCAGGCACCCTTCGGCGGCTACAAGCAGTCCGGCAACGGCCGGGAGATGGGCCGGGCCGGTCTCGAGGAGTTCCTGGAGACCAAGGCCATCACCCGCTGACCCCCGGCCCGGGGGCCGCGGACTGCCTGGGAGGGCGTCCGCGGCCCCCTGGTCACCCGGGGCATCAGCCCGCGCGGAGTTAGTCTGCACGTTGGGCGACGGCGCCCCGGGCGGCCGGTCCGGAGCGGCCGGAGCCCCGACGCACAGACACGAGAGGACGGAAGGCACGTGGCGGACCGAGCCGAGCTGGCGGCCTTCCTCCGGGCACGCCGGGAGGCACTGCAGCCGGAGGACATCGGGCTCCCGCGTGGGCGGCGCAGACGTACCGGCGGGCTGCGCCGCGAGGAGGTGGCGGCCCTGTGCGACATGTCGGTCGACTACTACAGCCGTCTGGAGCAGCCGCGGGGCCCGCACCCCTCGGAGCAGATGCTCGCCGCGATCGCCCGCGGCCTGCACCTTTCCCTGGAGGAACGCGACCACCTGTTCCGGCTCGCCGGCCACGCCCTGCCCCGCAGGGTGCGCCGCGGCGACCACATCAACCCCGGCATGATGCGGATCCTGGACCGCCTGGAGGACACACCCGCCCAGGTCATGAACCACCTGGGCGAGACGCTGCGGCAGACCCGCCCGGCCGTGGCACTGCTCGGCGACCAGACGGCCCACACCGGCTGGGCCCGCAGCGCGCACTACCGCTGGTTCACCGACCCGGCCTCCCGCCTCGTCCCCGAAAGCGACGCCCCGGAGCAGAGCCGGCTGATGGCGGCGGACCTGTACGGCACGTACACCCGCGACGGAGCCGACTCCCGCACCGGCGAACTCGTGGCGGAACTCCTCCGGGCCAGCGACGAGTTCGCGGGGCTGTGGCGCGAGCACCCGGTGCTCGGGCCCTCTTGCGCGCCCAAGCGGTTCCATCATCCGCAGGTCGGCCTGCTGGAGCTGGACTGCCAGACGCTCGTCGACCCCGACCAGTCCCAGCGGCTCCTGGTGTACACCGCGGTACCGGGAACGGACAGCCACACCAGCCTGCGGCTGCTCTCGGTGCTCGGCTAGCTGTTCCGACCGGGATGATTCACCAGATGGTCGAGAGGAGCAGCCACCCCCACGGCAACCGAATCACCACGCACCCGCCACACGACAGCAGGGGCTTGGGCCGGGGCAGGACCAGGAGCGCGTCAGGGCGGCGCTCGTTGCCCCGGTGTGCTGGAGTGGGCTTGCCTCACCGGGGATTCGTGCAGGGTGCGAGCGTCGGTGAGGCGGCCTTCCAGTGGGCACGACGGTGACGGACCCGGGAGCGGGAGGTGCGCTGCTGCATGCCCTGAGGCCCTTTCGTGAAGGGTTGTGGACGCCGGCGGCGCCGGCGGGACAACCGACCACGGGCCGTGAGGAGACGCGTCGAGACTTCCGGCACGCCGCACCGCCGCACACCCCTGCTCGCAACGCCGGGGCCCTGCGGCAGCAGACAGACGTGTGCGGCGACGGACGAAGGCATGGCGAGCCGGGATCGTGCGGTTCAGGACCGGGGTCGCTACTGCGCGAACGTGCCGATGAAGTACGCGCAGTGCGATCAACACCCCCGCAAGGATGGATTCGTGCTGCTACGCGACAGGGACGGCTGGTCACCGATTGCGGGCCATTGCCCGCCCGGCTGAGCCACCGGCAGTTCGGCGGCTAGAGTCTGTCGACCTCGATCATGCTCCTCACACTACAGCCGCGATCTACCACTCGTGCACCAACCGTCGCTTCGGCAACATGCGTAGAGCCACACGCGGCCGGCTCCGAGCAGCGGCAGGAGCCCCCTTCGCGATCACGGTGGGCGACGGGAGACAGAAGTCGGGAGCGGGTTGCTATGGTGGTGGGACGAAGAACGTACACAGAGGAGTCATAGACGTGGTGGGTGAAGACGACATCTCCGGGTGAGATCCGGACCTGACGGCCACCGGCCTGCGCTCAGAGGCGCCGCCGAGGTGGTCGGTTTCGTCGTACCCCTTTCTTCCACGTCTGCCCAGGGCAGAGGTCTACGCTCTGCCCTCAGTACTTCGAGGTCTCTCCCATGTCCGACGCTGCTGTCGTCTGCTCGAACGTCTCCTTCGTCTGGCCCGACGACACCCCCGTCTTCCACGACCTGTCCTTCTCCGTGACCCCCGGCCTCACGGGCCTGGTCGCACCCAACGGCTCCGGCAAGAGCACCCTGCTCAAGCTGATCTCCGGTGAGCTGAAGCCCGCCGCCGGCTCGGTGTCGGTGAACGGCACGCTCGGCTACCTCCCGCAGACCCTGCCCCTGACCGGCGACCTCACCGTCGCCGAGGTGCTCGGCGTCGCCGCAGTGATCCGCGCCCTGGATGCCGTGGAGTCCGGGGACGTCGACGAGAAGCACTTCGCCACCATCGGTGACGCCTGGGACATCGAGGAGCGCACCCGCGCCCAGCTCGACCGTCTGGGCCTGGCCGACCTCACTCTGGACCGCAGCCTGAGCACGCTCAGCGGCGGCCAGGTGGTCTCCCTCGGCCTCGCCGCCCAGTTGCTCAAGCGCCCCGACGTCCTGCTGCTCGACGAGCCGACCAACAACCTCGACCTCCAGGCCCGGCACAAGCTCTACGACGTGCTGTCGGACTTCAACGGCTGTCTGCTCCTGGTCAGCCACGACCGTGCGCTGCTTGACCGCATGGAACGCATCGCCGAACTCGGCAGCGACGAACTACGCATGTACGGAGGCAACTTCACCGAGTACGAGGACGACGTCCGCGCCGAGCAGGAGATCGCCGAGAAGAACGTCCGCAACGCCGAGCAGGAACTGAAACGGGAGAAGCGGGAGATGCAGCAGGCCCGCGAGCGCGCCGAGCGCCGGGCGAGCAACGCCGCCAAGAACCTGAAGAACGCCGGTCTGCCCAAGATCTTCGCCGGCAACATGAAGCGCGGCGCACAGGAGGCCGCGGGCCGGTCCGGCACGATGCACGCCTCCCGGGTCAGTGAGGCCAAGGCTCGCCTCGACGAGGCCGGACGGGCCCTGCGCGACGAACAGCGACTCAAGCTGGAGCTGCCCGGCACCCAGGTGCCCGCCGGGCGCAACCTGTTTCTGGGCGAAGGCATGCAGGTCCGCCTCGGTGACGAGGACGTGTTCGCGGCGGGCGGCGTCGACCTCAGTGTCCGGGGTCCCGAGCGCATCGCGCTGACCGGACCCAACGGGGCCGGCAAGACCACTTTGATGCGGCTGGTCACCGGTGATCTCGCCCTGCAGAGCGGGGAGATCAAGCGCAATGACGGGAGGATCGCCTACCTGTCACAGCGTCTGGACCTGCTGGACCCGGACCGCACCGTGGCGGAGAACTTCGCCGCGTTCGCGCCCGAGCGCCCGGAGGCGGAGCGGATGAACATACTCGCCCGATTCCTCTTCCGCGGCGCGCGTGCCCATCTACCGGTGGGTGTGCTTTCCGGCGGCGAGCGGCTGCGCGCCACCCTGGCCTGCGTGCTGTGCGCGGAGCCGGCACCGCATCTGCTCCTGCTCGACGAGCCCACCAACAACCTCGACCTGGTCAGTGCGGGGCAGCTGGAGAGCGCGCTCAACTCCTATCAGGGCGCCTTCATGGTGGTCAGTCACGACGAGCGGTTCCTGGCCGAGATCGGGATCAACCGCTGGCTGCGGCTGGCCGACGGCGCGCTCAAGGAGACGGCGGCGCCACCAGCCGTGTGAACCGCCACCGTGTGAAGCGGCTCCCCGCCGAGGCCCTACGCCTGAAAGTCCCCCTCCCCCAGCCCCTGGGGGAAGGGGAACCGGGCGCGATGGCATGTGTGGAGCCGCACGGTCTGTCGGGAGGCCCTCGCCAGGGGTGGAGCGGATGGCACAGCACAGGCGGGATCGGGCGCGGCCCGTCCAGCCGACTCGTCGCCTCGGGCGAGGTGTGCTCCGACCTCGACATCCGCCCTCGGGCCGCTCAGCACCCACCCGTCTGGCTTTGTTCATGAGAACGGACAGCAGATGTTCACCACTTCGGGAGGCACTGCTGTCCGGCGCTGTTCGATCGGTACTGGCACACGTACTCCGCTAGAGGAGGCCGGTGCGCATGTACTGGGTGAGGTTGTCGTGGATCTCGCGTAGCCACGGGCTGCGGACGGCCGGCAGCCGGGCTAGGGTTCGTTGGAAGACTCCCCAGTCGATCCGGAACACGTCATGGACGTTTGGCGTGGGCGGGTCGTCGCGAAGGACGCCGTCGGGTATCGGACCCGATGAGGGGGTGGGCAGTTGCGGCTCGGGGAAGACCAGCCGGAGCCACACCCCGAACGGCAACGGAACCAAGCGCGCCGGAGTGGCCGGGGTCCATGCCTTCCCGGTCTGTGGGTGGGACGGCACGAGGAGGACGTCGGCGCCGTCGTGGGCCGGCTGTCCCGGTCCGGCCAGGACGGCGCGCCGCCTCGGCCCGCCGGCTGGCAGCAGGGTGTCGAGGGCGCGTTGGAACATCATGGCGGTCAGGCCGTCCGGCACGGCTACCGCCCGGCCGTCGGAGGCCACCAGGAGGTGGGCGAGCGCCTGCCCGGCTGCCGCCACCCACTGGGGACTCCAGTGCCACCGGTCGCTCGCGCGGAACGGCTCTCCCCACGGGGCGATCGGCTCGGACGGGGGCACGCCCGCCCCCTCCGCGAGCAGGTCCGCCCAGGACAGCGGTCCGGCGTCGGCGCCTTCGACGGGAAGGCGGCGCACGGCGTTCGGGGCGAGCCACACGGCCTGCCAGAGCGAGCAGTCGTCGATCCTGCTCGCCACGGGAAGACCGCACGCCGCGCAGGCCATGTTGGGGCCGTCACCCCCGTCGAAGCCGCAGCAGGCGCCACCGCGCTTCTCCGGGATCAGCACGGCGCCACGGGTGTCTCCTGGTGCGATGACGACCGCGCCGGGCGCGGCTTCGGACAGGGCGTGGACCGGCGCGTAGATGCCGCGGGCAGCCGCCTCGCCCGGATCGATCTCCTCCCACCTTCGCCACGGCGGCCCCCAGGGCTCCAGTTCCACGGCGAACGTCCCCGATTGCATGAGCACCGGAAGCTGAAGCCCGTTCCCGTACTTCTGGCGGGCGTGGGCCGGCAGGGCAACCTGGGACAATGGGGCGGTCAGCTCGGAGCCACACCGCACACACACGAAAACGAACAAACGTCCTCCGCTCGGGAACAGAGGGGCATCCTCGCAGTTCCGCGGCAGACCGGCCAACGTATTCTCAAGTCGCTGTGGGGCCGAAGCACAGCCACGACGCTGAGCATCACCGTTCGAATCCTCGGCAGGCTCCAGTGCCTCCCGAAGTGGTGGACATCTGCTGTCCGTTCCAGTGGACAAAGCCAATCGGGATCGTCGATGAGCTGCTCCGGCATCTCCCGCGGTGCGGTCGCAGCGTGGATGACGAGCGCGGACCGCACGACCTTGTCCCGACGGGCGGCCAGACGCCTACGGAACCGATCCGGAAGGTAGGCGTCGAGATCTGGGCTGTGCACGAGCCAGTGGTCCCCGAGCGTGATGATATCGGCGATCATGGACTCGGTGAGGTCCGGACGCCTCGCCACCTCTCCCCCACCTCGCCGCCATGCGAACAGCCGTCGGCCCCTGGGAGCCGGCGAGGCGGGATTCATCGCCAACCCGCCCCTCGCGCTGTCAAGGTGGCCCGGAGTCAGAGCGTCGGCGTACCCAGAGGATTTCAGCCCAGGGCGGGGTAGTCGCCGGCAGCGAGGTCGTCGAGCAGGCTCGGGTGGGTGGGCTTCCAGGCGTACCGTTCCCGGGTCAGTGCACTCGACGATGGCATGTCGAGGGCGAACACGCGTCCGATGACGCCGAAACGCTCGGTCGGCACCGACGCGACCGGCACCGCGAGAACGCCGCCGATGACCTCGGCCAGCGACCTCATGGTGTCGCCCTCGTCGGCCACCGCGTGCAGGACCGTGCCCGGCTCAGCGTCCTCGAGCGCGATGCGGAACAGCGTGGCGGCGTCGAGCAGGTTGACCGCCGGCCATCGCTGCGTGCCGTCGCCGACGTATGCGGATACGCCGGTTTCCTGTGCGGCGGCGATGAGCACCGAGCAGAAGCCGTATGTGATCCCGCGCTGGTGCACGGAACGCGGCAGTCGAACGACAGAGGACCGGATGTCCTGGGCGGCCAGGGTCAGCACCTCGTGGGAGGTGCGGCCGCGGCCGCCGACCGGACCGTCGGTGGTGTCGGGGTCCTCCTCGGTGGAGGTGTGGCCCGGCTGCATCGGCGTGAGGCCGGCGTGCACGAACGGCTTGCCACTGCCTGCGAGTGCGGCCGCGAGGGTCTTGACGGCGCGTGCTTCCTCTTCGATGCCCTGCTCGATGTTGCTCCAGTCGTTGCTGAAGGCCAGGTTGATGACACCGTCCGCCTGCGTGGCACCGGCGCGGAGGCTGTCGAGGTCGGTGAGGTCGCCGCGGAGCGGCGTCCCGCCGGCGGCGGCTACGGCTGTAGCCGCGGCATCGGAGCGGACGAGGCCGAGAACATCGTGACCTGCGGCGATGAGCTCGGGAACGACGACTGAGCCGATGCTGCCGCTGGCTCCGGTGACGAAAACGCGCATGGGAGGCTCCAGATGACTGCTGCGACGCTGCGTCGCAGGATGGCATGCCGAGGGTCAGGCATGGCGGTCGTAGGTGTGTGGATCAACGGGTTGCCTGGACTTGGGAAGCCCGCCGACCACAAGACGGTAGGAGTCGGTGACGAGCTCCCTCACCAGCTTGTCGTCGACGGTGTCTCCGCCTTCCACTGTGATCCAGTGCCTTTTGTTCATGTGGTAGCCGGCGGTGATGCCGGCGTGCTGCTCACGCAGAGCTGTGGCGTCGTCCGGATCGGCTTTCAGGATCAGGACGGGGCGTCCAGGCATGTCGGTCATGAGCATGAAGACCTTGCCGCCCACCTTGTGGAGCTCCCAGTCGGGGTGGAAACGTTGCTCCTGATCGGTGCCTGGCAGTTCCGCGGTGTGGTCGCGCGCGATCTTCTGCAGTTCCTGTCCGTCCAAGGTGATCCGCTCCCTGTGTCGGTTCGAGTGCCCGGTGTGTGTCGGTCCGGGTCCTTGCGCCGGTCGGTGGCCGATGGCCGGGACGTGGATCCGGACCACGACCCGGCGCTCGGACGGTGGCCGTCCGCCCCCTACGGGAGGACGCGGATGACCGTCTTGCCGAGGCGTCGCGTGGTCGGGTTGAGGGCGCCGACGGCATCGTCGAGGCTCGCGACGTCACCGATGTTGGTCCGCAGCCGTCCGTCCCGCACCCGCTGCACGATCTCACCGAGTCCGGCGCGATCGGCTTCGACGACGAAGTCGACGGCCAGGCCGTCGTCGGGCCGTGCTTCGACCGGGCCGACGATGGACACCAGTGTTCCCCCGGCCCTGATCAGGGCGGCGGACTGCTTCTGCACGTCGCCACCGATGACATCGAAGACCAGGTCGACGCCGCCGACGTCCTTCAGCGTGTCGTTCTCGAGGTCGACGAACTCGTGCGCTCCGAAGTCGAGCGCCTTCTCACGGTCGGCGGCGCGTCCGGTGCCGACGACGTAAGCGCCGGCTTCGCGCGCGAGCTGGGTCACCATCGTTCCGACTGCGCCGGCCGCGCCGTGCGCGAGGACGGTCTGGCCGGCCTGGAGGCGACCGTGCTGGAACAGGCCCTGCCAGGCGGTCAGCCCCGAGATCGGGAGGGACGCGCCTACCGTGAAGTCGACGTCGCCTGGCAGCGGTGCGAGGTTGCGCGCTTCGATCGCCACGTACTCCGCGAGAGTCCCGTCCCGGTGCCAGTCGGCAAGGCCGAACACCCGCTGCCCGACCGACAGTCCCGTGGTGCCGTAGCCGAGAGCGCTGACCACTCCCGCCAGCTCGTGGCCGGGGATCGACGGTGTCTTGTCACGGCCGGCGCGATCGGCCCAGGTGGACGGCCACTCCATCTCCGTCGGGACGAAGCCCGACGCATGGATCCGAACGATGACGTCGTTGATCGCTGCGAGCGGTTCGGGCCGCTCCGTCAGCGTCATTCCGGCCGTTCCCGCGGCCTGGTCGGTGACCACAATGGCTTTCATCGAAATAGCTCTTCCGGATAGGTGTGGTGGGTTCTGGTTTTCGAGTGGGTTTTAGATGAAGGTGAACAGCTGGTCCGCGTCGAAGCGCGAGACCGGGGTGGTGTACACCCTCTCCGGGTCGGGGTAGCCGAGGGCCAGCAGCACCGTCGTGGTGTGTCCGCTCTCGCGGATCTTGAACGCCTTGTCGACACTGGTCGGGTCGAACCCCTCCAGCGGTGTGGCCTCGACGCCGAGCTCGGCGGCCGCCATCATCGTCAGGCCCACCGCCATGTAGGTCTGCTTCTCCATCCAGTGGTTCAGGTCCTTGTAGCCGTAGTTGCGAAGGTCGAGGAAGTTGCGGGTCATGGATTCCCACAGCGCCTGCTTTGACGGATCGGGGAACCGTCCGTCGGCCCTCTCCTTTGCGAACACCGCCTCGAGGTGGGCGTCGGGCAGATCTGCCCGGGTGGTGAGGATGATGGTGTGCGACGCGTTGAGGATCTTCTCGGCGTTGTCCCGGAACCGTTCGCCCAGGTTGTCCGCGAGCCTCTCCTTGCCTTCGGGAGTGGCAAGGACGTAGAAGTGGTTGGGCTGCACGTTCACCGATGACGGCACGGAACGCAGGAACCGCAGCAACTGCTGAAGGGTCTCCCCCGGAATGGTCTTGCCGGGATCGAAATACCTGGTGAGATGCTTGTTCATGAGTTTATCGAGATTCACGTGAGGCTGCCTTTTTCTTGCGATGAGCGGGCGAGGGGTGGTGATTCGCGGATTGCGGCTCGTTCGTTCCGCGAGCAAGCAGTTCGCTGATGCGCTCGAAGCTGGTTCCCGTCGTCGCGGTGGCGAGGTCACCTGCGACGAGAGCCTTGATGGCCTGCTCGAGTGCCTCCATTGCGTGGGTGTAGAGCGCTGGACCCACGCTGATCCGCTTGACCCCGGCCTTTTGCAGCTCGGCGACGGTCAGCACGTCGTCCGCCGGCGAGATGAGGACGTTCACCGGTTTCGGCGCGACAGCGGTGACGATCGCGACGAGTGCGTCGAGGTCGGGTGGGTACGGCGCGTAGAGCACATCCGCGCGACCTCCGCGAAGGCCGTCAGACGCCGGATGGTGTCGTCGAGATCGGGCCGCCCCTGGATGAAGTTGTCCGTGCGGCCGGTGACGACGATGCGCCCCTTGGCGGCCTCGACGGCGCTGCGTATGCGGTGGACTGCCTCGTCGAAGTCGCGGATCGGTTGATCGGGATTGCCGGAGGTGTCTTCGATCCCGATACCGGCCAGGCCGGACTCCACGGCGGCTTCCACGGTCGCAGCGACGTCTTCGGGCGTGTCGCCGTAACCGTCCTCGAAGTCCCCGTTGACGGGCAGCCCGGTGAGACGGCCGAGCAGCCGCGCATGCTCGAGGTGCTCACCGCAGGTGACTTCGTGACGCCCGTCGGACCGGCCGAGTGTGGTGGCGAGTGCCGCCGATGACGTCGCGATCGCCTCGAAGCCGGCATCGGCGAGCATCAGCGCCGAAAGGCCGTCCCATGCGTTCGGCATGACGAGGCCGCCCTCGCGGGTGTGCAGCGCCATGAAGTTCTCATACAGTTCGGAGCCCGGCATGACGAACCTTTCCGGAATGATCGTTTTGTGCGGTGAAGGTTTACGGGCCGTACGCGCCCCAACTGGGGGTCCCGGCGATCAGTCGGGGCAGCGGCCGAGCGGGCGGCGGGAATGTCGCAGCACCTCGACTGACCGGCCCTGGCTTGACCCCCCGCAGCCGGCCCGACAGATCGCTGAGAGCTGCTTGCATGTCCACAGGGAACCGCCTTCCTCCAACGTACCGCAGATCGGCCTCGCTTTGGGACCAGATAGTCCTGTCACAACATGCTCTGATGTCCGGCTTGCATATATATGCACCCCACTTACGATGGTCGAGGCTCAGCAGATAAGGGACGAGAGAGTCCTCTTCTTGTCACATGCCCCGCCAGGTTGCGAAGTCCTCGGCTCACGGCCGTAGCGGCCCGCCATGGCGGCCCTCCGCGGGCTCCCGCCCGGGGAAGGCGCCGGCGCCGGGATGGACCGGATCAATGAGGTCGGCGTACTCGGGGTTGCGGTCGATGAACTCACCCACCACCGGGCAGATGATGGTGATCTTCTTCCCGCGCCGGCGAATTTCGTCCAGCACGCGAGAGATGAGCTCCGTGGCCACTCGATTCTTGCGGTACGCGGGGTCGACCCAGGTTGTCAGCAGCACGATGCGGCCGCCCACGAACCGGTACGAGAGCTCGCCGATCCCTACATCACCGAGAGCGGCGATCCAACGACCGTGCTCTGCGTCGTGGACGAGATCCAGCACCCAGCGGGACTCCGACTCGCCGAGGTCCGCCTCGTTCAACGCAGCGATGAGCGCAGCGTTGTTCTCTTCGCGGGCGGACGCCTCGGCCCCGAAATTGAACGTCATTGTCACACTTTCTGTTGTGGGACCCGATACGTGGGTCCGGAGAGACCGGTGTGGCCTCTGGTGACTCGTAGGCGTCCGCACCGAGCTTGAGACCCACCCCGCGCACGTCGCCGTGCCCTCCTCATGGGCGGGTGGGGTCGGGTGCCGGCGGCGTTCGCCGCGATCACTCGGCGTACTGCCGGTTGCCGGTCATGTCGGTGTGCGGGTCGCGGGCCGCGAGGACGCAGACGACCGTGGCGACGACCGCGAGTAAGGCGTACCCGAGGGCGATGTGCGACAGCGGGAAGACGGCCGAGAGTTGGCCGGAGATGAGGCTGGGGAAAGCGGCTCCGCTGTAGCAGAGGAGGTAGATGGCGCTGAAGATCGGCGCCCGGTCGGCGAGGGTGCTGTCGTACAGCAAGCCGCGGGTGGCGGAGCTGATGGCGATGCCTTGACCGGTGCCGGCGATGACGGTAGCGGCGATGAACAGCGCCAGTGAGGATAGGGCGATCGATGTGATGATGCCGATCCATCCGGCCAGGAAGACGACCATGCCGATTCGTTGGGCCGTCGCTGGTGTGAACCGGCCGCCGACGGGAGCGCCGAGAACGCTGGGGGCCATGTAAAGCGCGAACAGCAGCCCCAGGGTGAGCGGGCTGTGGGTGTGGAATTCATCTGCGACCAGTGCGGGCACGAAGGCCTGGTAGAAGGCCCCGGTCGCCCATGTCGCCAGGAACACCGCGGCGGCGACAGGGAGCAGATGCCTGACCCGGACCGGTATGCGGACCTGGGGTATGAGTGATCGCCAGGCGCCCGGCGTCGGCTTCGCGGTTTCCGGGCTGATGGCGATGAGTGCGCCCGACAGCACGAGGAAACCGGCGCACGCCAGATAGATGAGGTGGCGTGGCCAGGGGGCGAACTGGACCAGCGCGCCGGAGGCGATGGCGCCGAGGGTGAGGCCGAGCATGGGGGCCTGGCTGGAGGCGACGGAAGCCAACCATTCCGGTCTGGTGGGTGCGGCGTCCACGATGTAGGAGGTGAGGCTGCTGCCGGCCATCCCAGTGCCGACACCCATCAGCAGCCGGCCGGACAGCAGGGTCCCGATGTCGTGCACGTTCAGCAGGAGCAGGCAGCCCAGCAGGAGCAGGCCGAGGCTGGCGATCGCGGTGCGCCGTCGGCCCAGATGACCGGACAGTCGTCCCAGCACCAACAGTCCGGCGATGGTGCCGACGGCGTTGCTGACGACGGCCAGCGAGATGCCGGCGTTGGTGAACCCGTCCTCGGCCCGGTAGGTGTTGAACAAGGGGATCGGAGCGGCCGACGCGGCGAACGAGGCCACCAGCGCGACCACGGCGGACGAGAAGGCCAGTCGGAGCGTCCTGCCCCGGCGAGTCAGGTTGATCACAGGCGCCAGGTCCTGCATCGAGCAGTGCCTTTCCATGAGTAGGTGAGTCAGGTCCCGATGCCGGTCGTGGGCGCTCTGGCCCGCGCCAGTTCGACGCAGTACGCGATGCCCGCCTCGCTTCCCGAACGAAGTCCTCGGGAGTCGTTCGTCTGGGCGCGGCCGTGCACGGCGCGTGCGCGGCCGACGGCACCGGCGGCTGCACGGACGCCGGTTCCGCCGGTCGTGTTCGTCACCTGAGCCGACCAGGGTGCGTCTGAGCCGAGACCGCCGGCCTCTCCGTCCCGGGGGTGCCTCGCGACCAGCAGCCGCGCGCGTGACCGGGTCAGGTGCCCGGAGCGATCGCGCAGGCCGAGACACAGACCCAGCCACCCTCACGCTTCTGGTACGTGTCCGTGTACAGGGCTTCCTGGGCCGCTCCGTCGGCGAGCATGGTGTAAGTGGCGCGGGCGTGGATCAGGGCGACATCACTGAGGATGCGGATCTTGACGTCGTGCACAGCGAGATCCTTGAAGGGCCGCGGCTTGGCGATGTATTCGAGGAACTCGGCACGGTCGCGCGTGATACCCGACGTCTGGACGACGAAGTCCTCGCCGAGCAGCTCGCTGAAGCGCTGGACATCGTTGAACTGGTCGGCGTGGACGTAGTCGTTGTTGAGCTGCTCGAGGATCCTCAGATCTTCGATGGACTGCTCGGTGTTGGTGTCGTTCACTTTCTTGTTCCTTCTCTGCGTGCGTGTTACGGCGTTCGCTGAAGGTGGGCTGTCTTCTCGGTGCCGTGCAGGCGGCTCCCGGCGTACACGGCTGCGGCCTGTCGATCAGGTAGTGGTCGACGCGGCGCACGAGGCAATCGGGGAGACCACCGCAAATGGGAATGCCTCACGTTCGTCATGGAATGCGGCCGTCACGAGCGGGATGAAGACACCGACGGCTTTCGCGCGCCGCGGGCCTCTTGGGAGCCCGGGCCCTCGGTGCGAGTCGGGCAGCTCCCGCTCGGAGCGAAGGCCCCTGGTCGCGACGAACCCGCGTCAAGCTTCTCAAAGAGAAAACGGGACTGTCAAGTCCTTTTTATTCGGAGACACCCGAACGACATCCCGGCAAATGCGCAGCTCAGACGTGTTACGGCCAGGAATGCACTCGCGGAGTATGGACTATGCAGCTCTTCGTAGAAGGAGCGCCTGTGCGGCGCCGGAACGACGGCCGAAGAGAGGGGTGACGGGCGCGGCTGCCGGGCATCGTGGCCGCCGAACGGTGCTTCGCAGGGTCAGACGTGCAAGTGCAGCGGTTTGCCCGTCAGCGCCAGAGTCGCCTCACCGAGCGCCTCACCCTGTGTCGGGTAGGCGTGGACGAGGCGGGCGACGTCCTGAGGAAACGCTTCCCAGTTGTAGATGAGCTGCGCTTCCCCGATCTGCTCACTGATCCGGTCGCCGATCATGTGAACACCCACGACGGCCCCGCCCTTCCTCCGTACGACCTTGACGTGCCCCTCCGTTCTCAACGTCCGGCTACGAGCGTTGGCCGCGAGGTCGTAAACGACGACGTCGACGTTCTCGGCCCCGTACACCAGCTTGGCCTTGGCCTCGGTCAGGCCGACCGAGGCGATCTCAGGGCGGGAGAACGTGACGCGCGGGACGCCGTCGTAGTCGATCGGCACAGGCGCCTTCTCGGCCACTCGCTCGGCGACGAGGATGCCCTCGGCGAAGCCGACGTGCGCGAGCTGCGGAGTGGGGACCAGGTCTCCGATGGCGGAGATGGTGGGGACGCTGGTGCGCATGTACTCGTCAACCAGCACGTGCCCCTTGTCCATGAGGACGCCCGCCTCCTCGAAACCCAGGCCTTGGGAGACCGGACCTCGTCCGACGGCCACAAGCAGGAGGTCCGCCTCAAGCGCCCTGCCGTCTGCCAGACGGACGCGGATGCCGTCCCGCGTGTATTCGCTGCTGTCGAACGGGACCCCGAGGTGGAGGGTGATACCCCGTTCGAGGAACTCCGCCTCCAACCGCCTGGAGACGGTCTCGTCCTCCGTCGGGACAAGGCGCGGCAGGGCTTCGAGAACGGTGACCCGGGCTCCGAACGACGACCACGCGGAGGCGAACTCGACGCCGATCACTCCGCCGCCGAGCACGATCACGGACTCGGGAACGTGGTCGAGGGTGAGAGCGTGGTCCGACGAGATCACTCTCCGTCCGTCGATCTCCAGTCCGGGCAGGGTTCTCGGAACGGACCCAGTGGCGAGCACGACGTGGCGGCCCGTGAGCCGGCGGCCTCCGACATCGACGGAGGTCGCCGATGACAGGCGGCCCTCTCCTTCTCCGTAGGTGATGCCACGCGCGTCGACAAGGCCGGTGAGCCCGTTGCAGAGGCCTGACACAACGCTGTTCTTGTAAGCGTGCAGGGCGTCCATGTCGATGCCCTGAAAGGACGAGCGCACCCCCACGTCGGCGCCCTGGCGTGCCTGATCGGCCAATTCCGCCGCGTGCAGCATGGCTTTGGTCGGGATGCAGCCGTTGTGGAGGCATGTGCCCCCGAGCTTGTAGCGTTCGACCAGGGCGACGCTGAGCCCGAGCTGGGCCCCGCGCAGAGCGGCCGCGTACCCGGCGCTGCCGGCACCGAAGACGACCATGTCGTACAGCTCTTCGTCGTCGTTCATGTCATGACTCCTTTGCGGTCTGTCAGGTAGAGGGGTAAGGACCGGACGGCGCGTGTGGTGTCCGTACTGGTCGCGAGATGTGGCACGCACGGGCCGCCGGCCCGTACGTCCAGGCCCGGCAGGTGCGGTTGCCGGGCATCGTGTGGCCCTGGCCATGGCGTGGTGAAGCGGAGGAACTGTCCCGCCCTGCCGGCGTGCCGGGATGGCAGGAGAGGTCCGGGATCGGCACGACGGAGGCGGGGAGACCTCGCTTGCCGGCTCGTGCACCGCGCGTCAGCCCACGGTGTACGTCTTCACGTGGGCCAGCGCCATGTCCATGGCGATGCGCATCGGCTCGACGTCGCGTGCCATCTGGGCGAGCAGGTAGCTTCCCTGCAGTGCGGCCATCACGGACACAGCGAGCTTCGCAGGATCGGCCCCCTCGTTGAGCGAGCCGTTCTCCTGCATCCGACGCAGGCCGGCCGCGATCAACTCCTGCCACTCACCGAACTTCTCGGCGAGCAGGTTCCGCGCCGCCGGATCCTGAGGTACGCGGGATCCGACGAGTGCACCCAGAGCGCACCCGTAGGCTCCGTCCTGGAGCGAGTTGAGGCGGATGATCGAATCGTTCCAGCGTTCCAGGGCCTCGAAGGAGTTCATCCGCTCCAAGTGCTGTTGGTCGCGGTGGAGAATCTGCTGGGCACGCAACTCGATCACACGGTGCACAAGCTCGTCTTTGTCCGCAAAATAGCCGTGGAACTGGGACGGGCTGGTCCCGCTCACCGCCCGCACGTCATCCAGGGTCACCGAGTTGACACCCTTGAGGTAGAAGAGGTCTGCGGCGGCCTGGACTATGCGAACACATGCTGTAGCTCCGCTGGCGATCGCCATTATCTGCCCCTTCTGAGAGATTCGAACCTATGTGGGCGCGGCAACGTCGTGCAGGCGCCCCCTGAGCCATCCGGGTGCGCTCGCCGTCAATGCCCTCGGCACCGGACTCCCTCTCCCGCCGGCCCTCGGTGGTTCACCTGCCGAGACCGGCTCGGCGGCGGCCGCTCCCGGCCCACCGTGCGCCGGCGTCACCACCTGATCGCCCGGGGAGCGTGAAACGCCCGGCCGGGTGCGAGTGAACCTGCCCGCGCCTCTGTCCGCCATAGCGGGCGCCTCAGTCATGGGCGGCGTCGTCGACGACCCGCGACGAAAGATCGAGCAACTCGCGGAACCGGGGGTGCTTGTCGATGAAGCGATCCACGACCGGGCAGCGGTTGGTGACTGCCGCGTGTTCCTTCTCCAGGTCGGATAGCGCCTCGCGGATCAATGCGGTCCCCAGGCCGCGGCCACGGTAACCCTCCTGGACGTACGTGTGCGTCAGGCTGTAGTGAGTGCCCTTGCGCTCGTAGGCGAGCAGCCCTGCGTAGGTGCCGTCTTCTTGAACCTCGTAGAACCTGTTGTCTTCGTCCTTCAGGACTCTGATCGAGCCGCTCGCGTCAGTCCACAGCACCTTGGGCATCGCCGTTCCTGTATCTATGCCGGCCCCGCCTGGATGAGGGGCATCCCTGTCGATCACCGAGTGGACTGGAGCGCCCTCTTGGCGGATTGATGAGCCTTCATGGACGAACGCCGATGACGGCTATTCCTCTGACCCGCTCGGTCGCATTGACGCCGCCACAGCGTCATCGAGGGTCGCGACATTGCCGATGACCGTGCGCAGCCGTCCGCCCCGCACCTGCTGGACGACCTCACCGCGCGCTTCGACGGCCGCACACTCCGCCAGCGCGCCGTCGCGAGCCCAGTCCATGAGGCCGAAGACCCGCCGGCCCACCGAGAGCCCCGCCGTGCCGTAGCCGAGGGCGCTGACCACTCCGGCGAGCTCATGACCGGGGATCGAAGGTGTTCGGTCGCGGCCGAGGCGGTCCGTCCAGTTCGAGGGCCACGTCAGCTCCCCCGAGGTGAATCCGGACGCGTGAACCTCGACCAGCACATCGTTCCCCGCCGCCTCGGGCCTGGGACGCTCCGCCAGCCTCATTCCGGCCGTTCCCGCGGCCTGCTCGGTCACAACGACCGCCTTCATCGGGTACCTCCCTGCAACCCGTCGTCGTCC
The DNA here is from genome assembly GCF_033792735.1 of Streptomyces sp. PA03-3a. Taxonomy (NCBI): domain Bacteria; kingdom Bacillati; phylum Actinomycetota; class Actinomycetes; order Kitasatosporales; family Streptomycetaceae; genus Streptomyces; species Streptomyces sp. PA03-3a. The sequence goes on along the minus strand of NZ_JARAVM010000040.1, from coordinate 20,086 downwards.
GCGTGCCGCGCACGGACGCCATGAGCCCCCGAAAAAGAACTAAACAGTCCACAATTTGGTTCTGATCTGCACTCTAACAGCATACTCATGTTAGAGACTGGTCGGGATGGTCCCATCAGGAGACCCGGCTTCATCACTCAGGATCCGGTCGGCACCGCGGGCGCCCGCGCCATCCCCGGCGCGGGCGGCGACGCGCGAGCAGCTGATCACCGAGGCCCGTACGACCATGGGAATCCTGCGGAGGCCGACTCGCGGCGGGTGCGTCAGGGCTTGATGAGCACCTTCAGCCTCTTGTGGCCTGCCATGTCCTGGTAGCCGGTCGGTACGCCGTCGAGGTCGGTGGTGGCGTCGAAGACCTTCCCGGGCTCGATCGTGCCGCTCAGGACGTCGGGCAGAAGTCCCTCGATGTAGGCGCGAGCCGGTGAGGGGCCGCCGGCCAGGCGGATGTTGTGGCGGAAGAGGCTGCCGATACCGATGGGCGCTTCCTCGTACTGAGGGGCGCCCACCCGGCTGATGACCCCGCCCGGCCGGACGATGCCGACGGCCTGATCGTAGGCGGGCCTGGTGCCGACGGCCTCCAGGACCGCGTGGGGGCCGTATCCGCCGGTGAGCTCGCGGACCGCTTCCACGCCTTCTTCGCCGCGGGCGGAGACGACATCGGTCGCGCCGAACTCGAGGCCGAGGTCGGTGCGCGCCTGATGGCGGCCCATGAGGACGATCTGCTCGGCGCCCAGCCGTTTGCAGGACAGGACGGCCATCAGGCCGACGGCTCCGTCGCCGATCACCGTGACGCGGGTGCGCTCGTCTACTCCACCTGACACGGCGGCGTGGTAACCGGTACAGAAGACGTCGGAGAGCGTCAGCAGGGAGGGAATGAGCGCGGAGTCCGCGGTGACGGGGAGCTTGACCAGGGTACCGTCGGCCAGAGGAACGCGGATGGCCTCGGCCTGAGCGCCTTCCTCCGGCTCGTCGTCCCAGAAGTTCGCCTGCGGGTGGATACAGGAGCTGGGCAGGCCCTGACGGCAGAACTCGCAGGTGTTGTCGGAGATGCTCCAGGGTGAGACGACCAGGTCGCCGCGCTGGACGGTGGCCACCTCAGAGCCGGTGTCTTCCACGATGCCGATGAACTCGTGGCCCATCCGTGCGGGACCGTCCTCGGGCTTCATCGAGGCGTACGGCCACAGGTCCGTGCCGCAGATGCAGGATGCGGTGATCCGCACCAGGGCGTCGGTCGGGTGCTTGATGACGGAATCGGGCACGATCTCGACCCGGACGTCGCCGGCGCCGTACAGGAGTGAGGCGCGCATCAGTGATACTCCTTTTCCAGGTTGTGCCTGCGGGAGTGAGAGTGCGTATCGGCCGGCCGCCGGGCAGAGAATGCCGCCGACGGACCTGTTGCCTGCCAGGTCGAGCCGAGTCGCCCTGCTTCGTCCGCATCCTTCTGTAGTGACCACACAGCGCCGGCGTCGATTACGGAACAGAGTCGATCACGGTGGCCGAGCCGTCAGGACGCGCATTCGTCGATGCGGCGCAACGGCAGGCGGTCGGACTGCGCGGCCTCTCGGACCTCGGACCGCAAGAGTTGCCACGCCCAGAACGCCACCGAAAATCGTCGGTTATCGACTCCATTTGGCACTGATTTCGCGGTCCTCTTCCGTTATAACCCAAACGAGAGGACCATGTAGTCCATGTGGTCGACGCCTGTGAAGGTGGCGACCACTGGGACCCTCACGTGCTCACGGGGAGGTGATGCGTGCGGGCGGGGGCTGCCGCCCGGGAGTCGGATTCGAAGGTTCCGACGGTTCGCATCCGGTGAGAGGAGGAGGTGGTCCATGTGACAAGCACGTCAGGCGCACCTGCGAAGGCCGCACCTCGTACGCCCGACGCCCCGGCGGACGGGGAGCAGTCGACCGATACCCCCAAGCGCGGGTCGGCACCGCTCTCTGACTCTCCCGCGGACCCGGTGATCGCGCGTAGTAATATCGGGCACATGTCCGTCGATGATGCTCCCAGGCAAGAGCGGCGCCTGACCTCGCGTGGGGCTGTCACCCGCGACCGCATTGTTCAGGCCGCTGCCGACCTTTTCTATGTGAGGGGCGTCAACGCGGTCTCACTCGACGACGTACGGGCATCAAGCGGTACGAGCAAATCCCAGCTTTATCGCCACTTCGCGGACAAGGACCAGCTTGTCCACAGTGTCATCGAACTGCGGACCGATCAGGTCCTGAACCGCGATCGCCAGATGCTGGAGCGGATGAATTCCATTCGCGCGCTCGAGCGATGGAGTGACAAGCTCATCCATCTCAACTCTTTGCAGGACGGTGCCTACGGGTGCGCCTTGGGCTCCCTCGTCAGCGCGCGGGCGGCGCAGGACCCGACGTCGAGGAACAAGCTTGCCGAGACGTTCGCCGAGTGGCAGGAACTCATCTCCGCAGGCTTGAAGCGTATGCGGGAGAACGGCTCGCTGCGCGAAGAGGCGGACCCGGAGCAGCTCGCCACCGCTGTCATGGCCGCCTTGCAGGGTGGCTATCTACTGGCCCAGACCGCCCGGAACGTCGAGCCGATGCGCATCTCCATGCAGATGGCGTTGGACTACGTACGCTCCTACGTCGTGGACTGAGCCCAATCCTCGGCTCGGTGCCGGGGCAGGCGGGCAGGCGGGCAGGCGGGCGGTCGGCCGTCGGTCAGCTCGATGAGGGCGAGACCCAGGTACCTGAATGTTCCGCGTCGATCAGGCTGATGTATCCAGGATTCTTGCGTATGAACCTGTCGACGACCGGACAATAATTTGAAATAGTACTTCCGCGGGCGCACAGAAAGTCCAATGTGCTCTTGATGAGGACGTTGGAGAGGCCGCGCCCTCGAAATGCGTCGTAGATGACCGTGTGCATCAGCACGCGTCGGTCGCCAATGACCCGATAACCCATGTGCCCGGCCGTCCGACCGGCTACGGATATCTCGTAGCGATGCTCCTTCTCGTTGTTCCTCACCACCACAGAGGATTCCTCGTCTGAAAACATGACGTCAAGCATCTCGGACCTCCAGTCCATCGCGAGAGCCCCTCGGCGGGAAAGTTGCCGGAAGTCGATCGGCGGCTTCCGGAAGGAGGCCCGACTCCGGACCGAACCGGCGGGGGAACCCATCCGCCCCGGCTCGGGAGCAGCGCGTGCCAGTCTAAGAGAAGTGGACGAAACAGTCCAGTTTTGGTCCGCGCCAGCCCGCCCCTTGAGTGCGCTGCAACCCGCAGGGGAGGCCTGCACGCGGCGGTACCGGACGCCACACGCATGGCGGGCAGACGACGCGCGACGCTCGGGGCACGCAGACCATGTCTCTCGACGACGCCAGGGACCGCAGGTGACGGATTCCGCCTCATCGGGGCTCTCCTCACGGGCAATCCCGCTGTCGGCTGGGCCGCTGCTCAGCTCCCGCCCCCAGTGGACGCGCGGCCTGCTCTGCGGCAGATAGGATTGTTACGCCTATCGGGGTCAAATCGCTCGATGACGGTCAGGGAGCGGCAGATGGACGCCTCGGACGAACTCCTGCAGAGGGCTACACCGTCGGCTCTCTTGACCCTGGAAGGCGTCATCCGTCGTCTCAACGCCGCGATGGGCGTTGCGCTGGGCACATCCGGGGAACAGTGCGTAGGCCGCTGCTTCATTGATCTGCTCTCCGAAGATCAGCGCATCCCGGCTCGAAGCCTGCTGGCACACGGGGCCACGACGAAGAGGCTCGCCATGCGGGTGCTGGAATTCCCCGGGTCGGGCGACGCGTCCGTGGTCTGCCTTGTCGAAGCGCGGCCCGTAACCGACCCAGCAGTCGGCGAGCGGCTCGTGTGGCTGCACTCGTTGGACGCGCGACATGACCTGGGTGCCCTGCTGATCCCGTTCGACCTTGCGGCCAAGGCCGCCGGCCTCGGCCTGTACATGTGTTCACCCGATGAGCACCAGATCGAGTGGCTGGGTGGCGAGCCCGCCCTGGCCACGCTCTTCCCGCAGGCGTCGATGTCCCTGCCCATGGTGATCCGGCGGGTGCACCCTGATGACCGGAAGGACGTGCAGCGGCTTGTGCGCTCGTCCGTCGGCCAGTCCCCGTGGATCAGGTCGCGGTTCCATACCGAGCACGACGGCTGGCGCATGCTGGCCGGCCAAACCCGCCGGATCAGGCTGGGATACGGCGGCCCCGAACGGGTCTTCGGGGTGATCCGCGACGAGTCCACCGTGGAGGCGCACCGGAAGGACATGCTGGCCGCGGTGAGTGCTGAGCGGCAACGCGCCGATGAGATCGCCGCGTTCTCCTCGGCCCTGTTCAGTGCGGCCACCGAGCAGGAGTTGCAGCAGGTCGTCCTGACCCGGCTCGCCGCCGCATTCGGCGGTTTCGGCGCCCTCTTCGCACTCGTCGACGACGGGCGCCTGCGCGTCTCCTCGGACGCCGGGATCCCCATGTGGCAGGCCGACGCCCTGCTCGGTCTGCCGCTGGACGAGGACCGGCCCCTGCCACGTGCGATCCGTACCGGTGAGCCGCAGTTCATCGCCAACCAGGAGGAACTCTCGCGGTGTTGGCCGAGTGACACCAGCGGCGCCCAGGCACCGCCCGGACCTGACGTCGCCATGTCGATCACTCCTCTCAGCCCGCCGGGCGACCGGCCACTCGGGGCCTGGGCGGTGACGTACGACAGCAAGCGCCCTCCGTCGCTGGAGAAGCTCGCCTTCATGACCACTCTGGCCGATCTGGCCGGCCAGGCTTTGAGGCGCATCAGGCTGCAGCAGGCCCACGTCGAGCTGTCCACGGCGGTCCAGCAGAGCATGCTCCCCACACTGCCCGAGCACCTCCCGGGTCTGGAGGTCGCCGTCCGCTACCAGCCCAGCCGGGACGGCCTGGACATCGGCGGAGACTGGTACGACGCGTTCTTCCTGCCCGACGGTGCGGTCGCACTGGAGATCGGCGACGCCCAGGGGCACGACGTCGACGCCGCGGTCTTCATGGGTCAGGTCCGCTCGTCGATGCGCGCGATCGCCGCCCACGAGCCCGAGCCGGGAACAGTGCTGACACGCACCAACGAGTTGCTCACCACGATGGACGCACCACGCTTCGCCAGCTGCACGATGCTGCACATCGATCCACGCGACGGTCAGGTCATCGGCACCAGTGCCGGCCACGTTCCGCTGCTCCACGCACGCGACGACGGCAGCCACCGCATCCGCACACTCCCCGGTGGGCCGGTCCTGGGAGTCCTGCCCGATATCGACTACCCCGAGGAGACCTTCATTTTGGAAGAGGGCACCGCGCTCGTCATGGTCACCGACGGCGTGGTCGAAGGGCCGGGCCTGACGCTGGAGGACGGACTGGAGCGAGCGGGGACCCTGGCCGGCCGCGCCCTCCACGACCGACTCGATGTCGAGGCCATGGCGGACTTGATCCTCGACGCCGTCGTCGCCGTGGACCACCTCGACGATGTGGCCGTGCTGGTCATTCGGCGCACCTGACCCCGGGCCGGGCGGTGGTCGCAGCCACGGCACTGCCCGGCCCGGCGGCGGACCGGCCGCCGCTTCCGTGTCACCACGCCCTGGTGTCCCTTCCGCTCCTGCGTCGCCGGGTGCTTCGTCGTCCATCTGCTCGGCGGCACCGCGATGATCTGCCTTCCGTGACCCCGTAGTCGTACAGCCGGACCGAGCCGCCTTCCAGGCTCCGGGGCGCCGTCCACCGCGGCCGGTGGGGGGCTGACAGGCCCTCAGGTGCAGGACACGGATGCCGGAGGTCCGCGCGCGAAATCCCCTTGCGCAATGGTCAAGAACTGTTGACCATTGTTCGCATGCCAACCGAGGATCTTCCCGAGACGTTTCACGTCACCACGGACGAGCAGCTGCGCGCCGTCTCCAATCTCACGCGCCACCGGATCATGGCCGTACTCCGCTTCGAACCGGCGACGATCACCCAGATCGCCGAGCGAGTGGGCCTCGCGAAGGGGAGTTCCAGCTACCACGTGCGGCTGCTGGAGCGTGCCGGCCTGGTGAAGGTGGTACGGACGCGCAAGGTGCGGGGTGTCACCGAGCGGTACTACGCGATGGCCGCGAAGGGGATCGTGCTGCCGGATCCGGGCGAGGGAGGCCCGGATGTGCTGATGCGGCATGCGGTGGCGGACCTGGAGGCGTCGCCGGTGGATGGCGAACGGCACGTACGGATGACGCATCTGCGGCTCACCGAGGAGCAGTTCGCGCAGCTGGGGGCACGGCTGCAGGCACTGGCGGACGAGTACCGGGAGCTTTCCGATCCGTCGCTGCCGGACGCGTCACTCGTCTTCGCGCTGTTCCACCCGGCACCGCGCCAGCAGGCCGAAGGGGGCGCCAAGTGACCTCACGCACCGGGAAGTTGCCAGCTGGGTTCGGACGGCTGTGGACTGCGCAGACAGTGTCCTCGCTCGGTGACGGAGTGTCCCATGCCGCGCTGCCGCTGCTCGCGTTGACGTTGACGCGGGATCCGATGGCGCTCGCCGTCGTCACGGCCGCCGGGACGCTGCCGTGGCTGCTCTTCGGAGTGCTCGGCGGTGCGCTGGTGGACCGCTGGGACCGGCGGCGCACGATGTGGGTCATGGACGCGGCGCGTGCGGTGCTGCTCGCCATACCGGCGGCAGCGGCAACGCTCGACGTGCTGAGCATTCCGCTGCTCGCGGCCGTCGCCTTCCTGCTCAGCCTCGGCGGACTCTTCTTCGACACCGCCGCCACGGCCTATCTGCCGGATCTCCTCGGCCGGGACCCCGCACTCCTTGAGCGAGCCAACTCCCGCTTGCGCGGCGCCCAGACCGCCATGTCCGGCTTCGCGGGGCCGCCCGCGGGCAGCGCGCTGCTCGCGCTCGGGCGTGCGGTTCCGCTGCTCGCCGACGCTGTGTCGTTCCTGCTCTCCGCACTGCTCGTCCGGTCGCTTCCCGCCACCCCCCGGCCCGTTCCGGAGATCCGCGAGTCGCTGCTCCGGCAGGCGCGGGCCGGGGCCTCGTACGTCTTCCGGGACAGGCTGCTGCTCGGCCTCGCGCTCCGCCCGGCGGTCGGGAACATCGCGTTCCTCGCCGTGGAGACCGTGCTCGCCCTCTTCGCGCACGACCGCCTCGGCATCGACACCTACGGCTTCGGCCTGCTCCTCACCGCGGAGGCCACCGGCGGTCTGCTCGGTGCGGGCATCGCCTCCCACCTTGGCCGACGACTCGGCACCGGCACGGCACTGACCTGCACGGCCGCACTCGAAGGGCTTGCCATCCTCGGCCTGGCGGCCGCCCCGAACCCCTACGTGGCCGGGCTGGCGCTCGCCGTCTGCGGTGCCGGCATGGGCGCCACGATGGTGCTCGGGCCCTCCCTCCGGCAGGCGATCGTCCCGGCCCACCTCATGGGCCGGGTCGCCTCCACCTCCCGCATGCTGTCCATGGGTGCCGCCCCCGTCGGAGCCTTCCTCGGCGGCTGGCTGGCCACCACCTACGACATCCGCACCCCGCTCTACGCCGCGGCCGTCCTCCTCCTGGCGATGACGGCCGTCACGGCGAGCATGACCAACAACCGCCGGGTCGAAGCGGCGCTGCGTGCCGCCGCCCCGGCAGGCGGTCAGGATCACCAGGCATCCGAGGACCCGGCCCGGGAAAGTGCGCCCGAGTTGTCGTGAGGGGACGCGTGGTCGCGGCGCCCGGTTCCCGAGCAGGCGAACCCCCGCCGCGCAGGCGCTGAGACCATGCGCACAACAGCCGCGTCAGGCCGCCAACTGGGGGTGCAGGGTGGCAAGATCGGCTGCCAGGCCCGCCTTGACCTGACGGGACGCCGGCACCGGCGGAGGCACCGCCCGGGCGGGGGCCGTCGGCCCCCGCCCGGTGATCGGCGTTCAGCGCCAGCCGAGTTCCGGTGCCACATGGGTGAGGATGCTCTCCAGCACGTGTGTGTTGTAGTCCACCCCGAGCTGGTTCGGGATGGTCAGCAGGAGGGTGTCCGCGGCCTGGATCGCCTCGTCGTCCCGCAGCAGCTTCACCAGTTCCTCCGGCTCCGCGGCGTAGGAGCGCCCGAAGACGGCCCGGGTCGTGTCGTCGATCATGCCGACCTGGTCCCGCGAGTTGCGGTCGCGGCCGAAGTAGGCCCGGTCGAGGTCGTTGGTCAGCGCGAAGATGCTGCGGCTGACCGACACCCGGGGCTCCCGGGTGTGGCCCGCCTTCTTGTACGCCTCGCGGTACGCCTCGATCTGCTTGCGCTGCTGGACATGCAGCGGCTCGCCCGTCTCGTCGTCCTTGAGCGTCGAACTCTGCAGGTTCATCCCCAGCTCGGCGGCCCAGACCGCGGTCGCGTTGGATGCGGAGCCCCACCAGATCCGGTCGCGCAGCCCCTCGGAGTGCGGTTCGATCCGCAGGAGCCCGGGCGGGTTGGGGAACATGGGCCGCGGGTTGGGCTGGGCGAAACCCTCGCCGTCGAGGACCTTGAGCAGTGCCTCGGTGTGGCGGCGGGCCATGTCGGCGGCCGACTCGCCAGGAGCGGGTTCGTAGCCGAACAGGCGCCAGCCGTCGATCACCTGCTCCGGTGAACCGCGGCTGACGCCCAGTTGCAGCCGACCGCCCGAGATGAGGTCGGCGGCACCCGCGTCCTCGGCCATGTACAGCGGGTTCTCGTAGCGCATGTCGATCACGCCGGTGCCGATCTCGATCCTCGAGGTCCGCGCACCTATCGCCGCGAGCAGCGGGAACGGGCTGGCCGCCTGCCGGGCGAAGTGGTGTACCCGGAAGTACGCACCGTCCACGCCGATCTCCTCGGCGGCGACCGCGAGGTCGATCGACTGCCGCAGAACGTCCGCGGCCGACCGGGCCCGGGAGTGCTCGCTGGGCGACCAATGACCGAAGGAAAGGAATCCGATCTTCTTCACCCAATGCCCAGCGTTCGAAGGCAACGATTGATTCCCGCTCCTTCGCGCCGTCGCGCTCATTTCTCCAGGTCGGGGACCGGTACGAGCCGGGGCACGCTCAGCTCCCGGGCGGTGGCTCCCCGGCCCCGCCGGAGGCGCAGACTCTGCCGATCGGCACCGGGCCCGGCGCCTCGGCGCGTCTGGGGCGGCCCGCCTTCGTCGCTGGGGAGGTGCTGCGGGTCCACCTCCCCCAGCGACGAAGGCGGCAGCTCGAGCAACGGGGCTGTAGCGCGAACGCGACCTGGCGGTCAGTCGTTGGGCCCGCCCAGGATCAGGAGTCGGTGCGCTTCCTGCAATCCCGGCGGCAGGTCGGTCGGCCATACCCACCTGGCTTCCAGGACCTCGAACGAGTCGATGTTCAGGGAGCCGCCGACGAGCTTGGCGGCATACGCCACCTCAACGCGCAGTTTGTAGCCGCTCTTGAGGTGGACCACCTCTCCGGCCTCGACGTCGAGGCCGGTCTCCTCACGGACCTCGCGGGCGACGGTGTCGCGGAAGTCCTCGCCCGCTTTGGCGTAACCGGTGGGCAGGCCCCACTGGCGGCCTTCGGGCCACAGGCGGTGGCGCAGCAGCAGCACGCGGCCCTCGCTGTCGCGGACGACGCCGGTCACGCCGACCATGTACTTGCTGTTCGCCAGCCACAGGACCCGCCACTGCAAGGGCCCCCGGATGAGCCGCCAAGCCCCGGCGATGATGCGCTTCATGCGATGCCCTTCGGGAGTGGGGCCGCCAGAGCGTCCCGCGGAAGGGCCACCATCGCGCATGAAAGGGCGGCCCTCCAAACACGCTGAGTGGACGAATCCCGTCCGGTCGCCCGATGTGCCCCGGACCGGGGACGTCCGCCGTCGCAGTGCAGGCGACAGACCACGACACCGCGCCTCGCCCGGTCAGGCCGCAGATCGGCGGGGAACCCGTGCTCGCCGCCGCCCGTCCCGGTGCCGCCGCCCGCCCCGGCCTCACCAGGAGGCACCGGCGGCAGGTCGGGCGGCTTGGCGAGCGTCGGCGTGCGGATGTCGACGGGTGGAGACGGCAATCGCCGGTGAAGCACTGGTGAGACGGGCACTCGTGGCCGCACAGCGCAAAGAAGCGAGGAAGCGCCCGGAAGGGTCGGACGGCACAGGCCGGAATCCCTGGACTCCGGATCAGGGAGCAGGTCACCACTCCGGCGTACACGGCGCCGGGGGCGGGCATCGCTCTCGTGCCGACCCCGGCGCAGCGTACTGCAGGCTTGCTCAGGACGTCTGCCGGCGGTGCCAGGCCAGGCGTAGGCGCAGTCCGAGGCGGATCACGAGTGCGGCGGCAACCGTCATCGTCCTGGTCCACGCCATGTGCCCGCCCATGTCGTACGGGAACTCGTACAAGGGGTACGGGTACAACTGCAGGCCGAACGAGGTGGCGCCGAGTGCCACGGCGAGGAACGCCCCGTATCGGAAGCGGGCCAGGCCGACGGCGGCCGGGAAGGCCAGCACGAGGGGAGCGAACATCGCGAGCAGGAACATCGGGTCCGGCCGCGCGGACGCGGTCAGCTCCAGACCGCCTGCCGGTACCTCGAACACGGTGACCGACCCGACGACCATCGGTACACCCAGAGCCAGCGCGGTCAGCGCGGCGGCGCGGCGCGAACGGTGATCGACCGGTGGGAGGTCGGGCGGCGCCGCCAGCACCGCCGCCGCGGCCAGCGCGAGACCCACCAGGGTCGGAAGATTCTGCGACAACCCCGACGCCCCGCCGGACCAGTAGGCGGCGGGCACCGACACCCCTGCGCTGATCGCGGCCACGGCCGCGGCGATCCGTGCCCATGGCCAGCGGCCCGCAAGGGCGCACCCGAGGACCACGAGCCACGGCACGTAGGCCACCGGGGTATACGTGCGCTCGCCGTCCCAGGGCAGTGCCGTAAGAGGCCACACTGCGCTGCGTTCCCGCCCGCGGCGCGTCCGGCCGTCGTGGTCGGTGATCCGACGAAGCCCGGTCGGCCTTGCATTCCGGTGGGAACGAGCGGCGAAGAGAGCCTGGCTTTATTGCCCATGCTCTCCATGGCGGACATCCCCTCGATGAAACGGATCGGGCCCAGGTCGCGCACGGCGATACGTCCCACCCAACGAATCAACCCCAAGACACGGCGATCTCCGCCTCGGGTCTCCGTGCCGCACGACGAGGTTGAACCGCAGGCCGAATCCGTGACTTGGCCCGTGCACTTGCACGGCTACCGGGGTGGATACCGAAAGCGCCCCCACCCCGGGGCCTGTGCCGCACAATTAACTGCAGCCGCGCGTGACGGGAGATCAGCGGCGTTCGCGGCGGTTCAGCATACGCAGGCCGACTGCGCTGGAGATGAGAAGAGCGCAGCCCACCAGGCCGAGGACCACGCCGAAGGCCGTACGCCCGGCGGAATCACCGGCTATCAGCACGATCACCATCTGCAGCACCAGCAAGGCCCCGGCCAAAAGGCCCCATACGGCCGCCCACCGGCCCCTGGGGACGAACCGCCACCGCGATTCCGCCGGGCCTCCCCGAAGCTCTCCGTCATTCATGCCGACCTCCAGGCTCACCGTGTGAAAGCGTACTTCGCACTCGTTGCCGGGCCTCACCAGTTCATGCGCTGATATCACATGGTTCACCGATCGGACACACCCCGGCGACACCGTCCCTGCACACGCCGCATTCCACGAGCACTTGGGATTCCGGAAGGTGACACCGCCGCATTCCAGGTACTCGACACAAGCCGGCCTGCATAGAATTCACGTGCCAACTTTGGCCTTATGGCGGTCATTCGTGGAATGCCGACAGGACTGCCGACCCCTACGCGCCACCCCTGCAGGGCGCCTCCTACGCGGTGAGGCGGACGGTGGCCTGTGCGCGGAGATCGCGTGCCGGCCCGAAACGGTCCGCCTCCCGGGCACCGGGAAGGGCCCATGCCGTGCCGACAACAGGATCTCGTGGAACCAACGGGGTTGAGGGCTAGCAGAGCAGGAGAGCGGCAGGCCAGGGCAGGCTACCGAGCGGCGCGTCCGGGTCCGTCGCGAAGCGCAGGGCAAGGGCGGAGCCAGCCGCCCCGTCGAGGAATCCGGGGCGGTGCACGACAGCGGGCCCGCCTGGTACGGCGGCAGGCCAGATGAAGGGATGCGCCGGATCGGCCGCCCGTGCCAGGGCATCGGCCAGTTTCGGTATCCGCGCCGTCAGTTCCGCTCCCCCGGGCTCGCGGGCCATCAAAGTCACGATCGTGGTCAGCCCCGCCAGACCGTGGCACAAGGTGGGGTCATGGAATGCGGGAGTTCCACCCGGCCGGTCGCAGACCGCGGCGACTGCGGCCACCGCCTGACGGTTCCACTCCGGTTCCTCCAGGGCCAGCGCGGCCAGTTGCAGGGCACGGGCGACGCCAGGTGTGCCGTAGCACCAGCCGGTGCGGGCCTCGGCCAGTGTGGGACACGCACCGGAAGCGGCCGCCACCTCGGCCTCCAGCGGAACGACATTGGGCCAGCCGGTGCCGTTCGGGCTGCGACGGGCCAGCAGCCACTCGGTGATCGTCCGGATCGCCTGCCGCTGGCCCGGTACGCGGACGCCCGCACGGTGGGCAAGGGACAGCAGCGCGAGGGGGCCGGGAATCCCATGGGCCAGACCGGCATTGAAGTGACCGCCAGGGAGCCCGTTCGGCTCGCTGAGCAGGATCGGATCGTCGGTCCACCACCCGGGCACGGTCCTTCCACCCGGCTCGACGACCGGGCGGGTGAGCGCGACGAGGTGGGTCAGTACCGCCTCGGTGGTCCTCCGATGCTCGGGCCCAGCCGCCAGGAGCAGGCGGCCGATGCCGGAAAGCCCGGCGACCACGTCGTATCCGGCCATCCTGGCCCCGCCCGTTCCGGCCGCCACCCGGGGGGCGTCCTCGTCCACCAGTCTCCGTGCCAGCGAGGCGACGTGAGTGTCCAGTTGGGTGAGGAGCGTCTGGTACTCGCCGGCTCGCGTGACGGCAGTCCTGGCGGCGAAGGCGACCGCGGGCAGACCTGCGTACAGTCCCTCCCGCGCGTGCCGGCGGACTCCGGTGACCGCCGCCGACAGATGGGCGTGCGCCGCGCCGCCGTACGCGGGCTCACCGTGAGTGAGGGCCCCGAAAAGGAGCGCCACCCCGGCATGCCCGTCCGCTAGGGACTGGGGGTGCCACACAGAGTGGGTCTCGGCCAGCTCGGGGGTTTGGGCTGCCGTCACCCGTGCGGCCAGCGCTGACGGGTCGGCCAGGCGCTCGGCGAGTTGTCCCACGAGGTTCTCGGTCATGATCGCGCCCTTGCTCGGTCGAGGTGTGCCTGGGCCGCGCCACGAGCCACCGCCATGGTCTGTGCCTCGGCGGTACGGTCCGCGCCCAAGCGCCGGTTGCAGTGCATGTGGACAAGTGAGGCGAGCACCGAGTCCGCGGAGACGCCCAGAGCGCCCCGCTCCTCCACCTCGCGTACCGACCGCCCGAAGCGTTCCGGTACGGCGAGTTGCGGCCGCACCACGGGGTCGGGCGGACCATCCGGAGTGATCCTCGCGAGTGCCGCCCGCCTGCGGGCCGCAAAGGCCTTGTGGTGCTGCTCCTGCTTGGCGTACGTACGGGTGACCCAGCTCTGCCAGTCGCCGCCGTAACCCCGGTGGAAGGCCCGTATCAGCTCGACCACGTCGTATGCGGTCGACAGGATTCGGTCATCGGTGGAGGCCGCGAGCCGCTCCAGTACCAGTTGGCTGTCCGCGTGGAACAGTTCCTCGGCCGGGCCCAGCAGCGCCGGGCCGCCGTAGCGATCGGTCTCCGGGACATAGCTGTCGAGGCACAGCCCGCGGGCGAGGCCGTCGGCTGCCAATTGCCCTGCCGTGTCGTGGAGTCGGGGCAGGATGACGCCGTTGAGCACCCCTGGGTCACCGTGCACGCGCAGCCGCAGGTGTGGGTCGGGATCCGCGTATCGGATGAAGAACCAGCGGTCGACGCCCCCCTGCCGGGCGGACGCGGTATCCAGCTCGGTCAGGAAACGGCGCAGCGGCCCGGTCAGGAGCTCGTCCTGACGCTCGGCAGAGGTGTACAGCTTTGCATACAGCCATGGCCCGCCCGGTGCGATCTCGTCGGTGCCGCGCCGCACGAACGGCCGCCTGGTGCGCGCGGGCGGCTCGTCCGTGTGGGGCTGCCGTGGCATCAGTGTCACGACGGCTTCCGCTTCGTGGGCTCCGCCTGGCCCGTGCAACCACCCGCCGTCGGTGTCCCGGCCCCGAGGCAGTGCGTGGACGACGGCGGAGCCCGCGCGCTCGCACTCTCGGCGCAGGAGGTCCTGGTGCGTCGGGACGGCGAGGTTGAGGGGGATGCGGTGGTCGCCGATGCTGAGCTGCACGTGGTCCGGGACGCGCCACAGGTCACGCCACTCGTCGAGGGGACGATCCGTCGCGTCCAGTCGCCAGCGGGCCGGGCTGAGGACAGTACGGCCGGTGCGCACGGTGGGCAGGAACGGCAGGTCCTCTGCGGCGCCCCACGTCCACAGTTGCCACTGCCTGCGGTTGAACGCCGCGGCCTCGATGAGGAAGCGCACCGCGTTGGGCGCGGTCAGTTCCCGGTTGAGCACATGGAGCGCCGACGGGTTCAGTTCCCGCCCCAGCTCCGTGGAAAAGATGCGGAAGCCCTCGGTATCCGCGCAGACGGCAATCGAGTCGAGCGTGAGGTCGGTGATGCCCGGCGTGGAGGCGCCGGGGTGGACGCCGATGGCCAGGCGGCCGTTGAGCCAGGTGGGAACCTGCGCGACGTTGGCATGCCGGTGGTTGGTCGCCTGGTGGTGGATCTGGACGGCCAGCCGGCCCGGGGTCCGACGCGCGGCCTGCACCGTGCGCCGGATCTCATCGGTCTGTGCGGGCGGGAAGAGATGAGCGAACCGGCCCATGAGACCACCGGACGTGGTGGCCGCACCGCCCACTACGACGGTGAAGTCACCGGAGTCCACCGCGGCTGCCGACTCCGCCGCGATCTGCACGACGAGTTCGAGCGACGGTGGCCGCACGGTGTCGGTGGACTCGTCCCGGTCTGCCGCCTCGAACCTGCGCAGCCACCCTTCGTCCAGGACGACTTCGTGTGCCCCACGAGCCTGTGCCTCGGCCGCGAGCCTCAGCAGCAGGCGCTGGCGGGCCCCTCCGAGGGGTGCGGGGCCCGAGTCCGGGCGGTGACTCCGGGGCAGTCGGTATCCGGCCGGGGCGCCCAGTCCGACGTCGGGGTCGAGGAGCTCCTTGACCGGCACGTAGCGGCCAAGACCGTACCGCTCCACGAATTCCTGGTGGTAGGAGTTCAATCGGCCGGGCCCTGGGGGCGAGAGGCGCCACAACGCCGTGGCGGCGCGCTCCAGTTCCTCGGCAACCACGCGCGAGAGCGTGGCGGTGCCTTCCAGTCGCAGATCCACCTGGACGGCGTGGCCCAGGCCTGCCGAGCGCTCTGGGGTCGAGCCGGAGGCGACCACCGCGTCGGGGCCGGCGGCGGCGCAGTCGAGTACGGTACGCCAGGCAGCGCTTCCCTCCCCCAGTGGTGTGCGACTGTAGGCGGTCAGCGTCGCGCGCAGTTCGGCGATCCATTGGGCGGCCGGCATGCCGGCCGGGAGCAGCGCCTCGACGTGTGCAAGCGGATCGGGAGCATCAAGCGGCGGGCGCAGCTCCGTCAGCAGCACCTCCGCCCCGATCAGCTGAGCGACGAGGCCGGCCACCGCGCCTTCGGGCGCGCCGGGAAAACGTGCTTCGACCTCCCGGACCAGGTCGCCGCAACGGACGGGGCGAGCGGCGACCTCGACCACGGCCCGCACGACCGGGGTGCAGCGGAGCGTCCGGGACGAGGGGCGCTTCTCCTCCGCCCCTCCTGACGCGGTGTCGGCGCCGAAACCTGATCCGGCCGGGGCGAACGGCAGGACCAGGCGGCCGCCGCGTACGAAGCACAGCCCGTTCACCACGACACTCAGCCCCAGGTGCACGGCCGGCTCGCGCTCCCACTGGGTGATCAGGCGTGCCAGCCAACCGGCGTCCGGCCGTGCAGCCTTGTGCCCCGCCCCGGTGAGCTCACCTTTCGTGACCGCGCCGAAGGAGCCCCACATCACGCCGGCCAGCAGCCCGAAGGGGGTGGGCCGCGACGCGGCTCTGAGCAGATAGCGGGTCACGGCCCGATGGGCCTTGCGCAGATCGGCTGGGGGTACGGGCATGTCGGCGAGAAGGGCGTCCACGGTGCGAGTGAGTGAGGAGCTGGAGACCTCCAGTGCCTCCCGGAAGCGCGCGTCGGCGAGCCACGCCACCAGGTCGGCACGCGGTTCCCCCCGGTCCGTACCGGTCTCGTCCGGCTCGGTCCGGGCACCGTCCCCCCACGTTTTGCGGACCTCCCGCCGGGTCAGGAGCGGCGCCCTCAGCAGCAGCCCATCCGCGCAGCGAAACAACGGTTCCGTGCTGTGACCACGCCTCATCCCTGCCACGCCCCTGAACTTGAAACCAACCGATAACTTCGCTGACTCATTTCGCGGGAATCCCCCACCAGCCGCGAAAACCTTACCCCCTTGACTGCTTCATCGACCAGTATATAGATTCCGTCTCCGTCGCCGCCGGCGGCGATTCGACAGTTAACACAGAAAGGAATCCCATGTCCGAGAACATGACGCAGGACCTGTTCGACATCGACCTCACCGAGACCGCCATCGAGGACGTCGCGACCGAGAGCGGCATCACCGGAGAGACCGGTTTCCGCACCTGCACGACCTGCGCAATCTGCTGACGAAAGCGCCGAAAGGGCCGGTTCCGGCGGCTCTCCCGAGCCGCCGGGACCGCTCTCACCGGGGCAGCGAGTGGGCGACGGCTCCACCATGACACCCTGCGGCAACGCGACTTGGACAGCGTCGATCGGGGTACCGAGGGCAACGCGAACCGACCCGCCGGATATCGGAAACAAATGCGCCCACATTTATGTGGGTGCTACCGGCGTCGCGGGGTTCGACAAGTACGCCAAGACATTACGTGGTCGCGAGAAACCCAGCTTTCTCGCGTGCGATGATTGCCCATTCGTGACACACGCAATTCTTTCCGGGACCCGCCACCCATCGCCCTCGCAGCTTAGGGGGGCGAAGCCGACCCTGTCCATCAGTGTCCCGCCACGGGATACCGCAAATGCACCCAAGGCTTCGGAACGTGGCACTCGCGTCTCATCGCGAGGCGCGCATATTCAGTAAAGGCGAGCGCGAGGGCGGACCGGGCACTCGAGCAGGGCTTCGGGAACGCCTGAGCCGCGGAACTCGAAGAACTCTCGTCGCCCTCGCAGCCCGCTTCGGCCGCGTGGACGCCCAGCGGCGGATGGGACCGCGTCCACGGAGCGCTCGGCCCTCGGCCCGCCCGGCCGCAAGTACAGCAGCCGGCGGATCACGGAAGACGCGGGCCATGCCACCTCGCACGGCCCGAACACCCTGCCGGGGCGGTCGCCAAGGCGGAGATGTTCTCCCGGATCAGTCGACCGCAGCGGCCAGGTGCTGGTCCAGGGCCCGGGTGAGGGCATCGGCGGAGGACACGGGGCCACCGATGCGATCGGTGCCGTGGGGAGTGTGCAGCAGCAGGGTCGGATAGCCGTCGACGCCCAGTCGACGCACCGCGCGGAAGTCGGCCTCGGCCTCGTCGCGACTGGCCGGCGAGGCCCAGGCGGAAGACACACTGTCGGGATCCAGTCCCTGTTCCACGGCGATGTCCCGGTACACCTGAACGTCGGAGAGGCTGCGGCCCTCGACGTACCACGCGCGCTGCATGGCCCTCGCGGCACGGAGGGCGTCCGCTCCCGGCTGGCTCCGCAGGGCGACCAAGCCGGTCGCGGCGGCGAAAGAGTCCAGGACGGCGGCCCCTGCGGCCAGCTCTCGCCGGTAGCCGTCACCGAACGTCACGCCGGTCAGTCGGGCGATGCGCTGGTCGGCGGACGGTATGTGCGGGTAGGCCGCGACCGGAAGCGCACGTGGACCGGTGAACAGGCCGCCGGACAGCACACGCACCTCGATCCGGTGGGCGTTGGCCTCGGTGAATGCCTGCATCGCGAGGCTGAAGCCGTAGCACCAGCCGCAGTATGCGTCGAAGGCGTAGGTCAGTTGCGCTCGGGCGGATGCGTGTTCCCGCCTCACGGTGTTCATCGGATGCGTCGTCCTGTCGTTCGGGCGCGGTCGGCCCCTCGGTTCCGGCCGTACCGGGTGGGGGGACAGCGCAGCGGTTACCCCAGAACGCTAAGAGCGACTGTCGGGGCATCCCAGGTACGCTGGCGACTCATGATGGTCGGAACTGGACATCCCTCAGGGAAACCGATCAGCAATGTCGGCTTTGTCCGCCCTGTGGGCACCCCGGCCGGAGTGGAAGTGCTCTCCCTGGCGGACCTGCGCGAGCGGGCGCCGGTCCGCCTCGGCAAGGGACGGCTCACCCTCCCCCAGCGCCCGGACTTCCATCACCTGCTCACCCTGTCCGAAGGCCATCTGCGGCACATGGTCGACTTCACCGGCTACACCCTCGAACCGGGCTCGTGGCTGTGGGTGCGCCCCGGCCAGGTGCAGCAGTGGGGGGACATCGAACAAGCCGAAGGCACCTTGATCCTCTTCGAGCGGGACTTCCTCGACCTGCCCACGGTCACGCTGTCCCGCCTGGACGAGCCCAGCCCCTCCCCCCTCCTCACACCAGTGGGCGAAGACCGCGTCGCACTCAGGACCGCGGCAGCGCATCTGGAAGGCGAATGGCACGATCGGGGAAGCGTGCCGCTGGAAGCCCATGTGCTCATCCTGCGCCAAGTGCTCGGTGCGCTGATCTTGCGCGTCGCCCACATCCAGTCCCCGGGCAGCCGGGCCGCAGGCCACAGTGAGCCGTACGGACAGCTCAGGGCCGTGGACCGCGACTACAGGCGAGTTCGCCGGGTCGAGGACTACGCCCGCACCCTCGGCTACTCGGCCCGCACGCTGACCCGCGCCACACTCACGGCCGACGGCGTGACCGCGAAGGAGTTCATCGACCGCCGCATCCTGCTGGAGGCCAAGCGGTTGCTCGCCCACAGCGAGCAGAGCGCGGCTCACATCGCCGCCCAGCTCGGATTCTCGAGTGCGACCGACTTCAGCAAGTTCTTCCATCGACACACCGGCAAGAGCCCGCTGGCCTTTCGCCGGGAGATCCGAGGCTCCCAGGACTGAGCCCGGCCAGGCGACGGGATCCATCCGGTGGAAGGCACCTCCCGACTGTCCGCCCCAGCTGGTGGCAGGGATCCGCGGCTGAATGCCGCCTGCCCGGCCCCAGAGGCTACGGCGCGACGGACCTGGTGCGGTGGGCGCAGGCCGGGCAGCGCGAGTACGGTCGCCGCGGCGTGTGGAGCACCAGTGGCGGCAACCGCGCCGCAGGAGGAGGCCGGCCGGCCGGCTCAGTGCGTGATCGGCAATCTCGGTGGTCGGTCGTGGTGCGGTGCGTCGAAGTCCGCGGGCGAGGCCCCACTGCCCACGGGCACCGCCGGCACGCGGGTGAGCGTGTCCGGTCCGGCGGGTCGGACCGCCCGCCCGTCATAGAGTGCGACACGCGGGCGGTCCGCCGGGTCAGGCGGCTGACCAGGAGCGGAAGACGGCTGCCTGGCCATGGAAGGTGTCGTCGTCGATGAGCTCCCACATCGTGACGTCCCGAATCCAGAAGCGGCGGCCTGACTTGGCGACGCGAACGCCCTGGTATCCGGTGACGTGGCGGTGGACGGCGACCTGGTGCAGCAGGGCGTCGCGGTCCTCCTGGGCGGCTGGTTCCGCTGACAGCCGCGAGGGCAGCCCGATGAATTCGCGCCGACCGTACTCGAAGCACCGCTGGGCGGTCCGGTTGGCGTAGACGAACAGCGGGTCGTCCGATCCGTCGTGCGCCAGCAACCCGAAGGGCGCCTCCTCGTAGAGCCACCGCGCCGCCTCGGCGTCCGACCCCCACACCGGCGGGCACAGATCGGCGCCCACCAGACGGCGGTGGCTGCCCACGAGGAGAGCGGCGAAGCGCGGATCCCGGCTCAGGTCGTACGCAGCCGGAACCCGCAGGGAAGGATCAGTCACCGTTCTCGACCCAGCTCATGAGCTTGCGCAGCTTCTTGCCGGTGGTCTCCAGCAGGTGGTTCTCGTCGGCCTTCTTGTACTCGTTGTAGCGCGGCAGGCCGGCGTTGTACTCGGCGATCCAGTTGTTG